>NZ_JBSMXK010000005.1:0-126924 GCF_053761865.1 Enterococcus bulliens | reverse complement strand
CCATGATCTATCCCTATTCTAACGGAAAAATCGAAGCTAAAAACACGCATATCAAAACACTAAAACGAGTAAGTTACGGATTTAAATCCTTTGACAATATGAGAACGAGAATTTTTATGATGAATCAATTAATCGTCATAAAATAACAAAAAAATCAGAGGAAGCAGATTTCTCTACTTCCTCTGATTTATAAAATTTCTCTTCATCAGTCCTTATTGACAAAGAGCCGTTTTTTATCGTGATTTACGAAAAAAACGGGCTTTTCCTATCCTAATGCTTACTCGTGACTTTGATACCGATGATTCCGATGATCAAAAGCCCTACAAAAAACCAAGTCGAAAGCGATAATTTTTCCTTATAAAGCCAGACACCGACTAAAATCGACCCCACTGCACCTACGCCCGTCCAAATTAGATAGGATAAATTCATCGGTAACGTTTTTAGTGCTCGTGCTAAAAAGTAAAAACTTGCAATCATACCAATCACAGTCGCGATACTAAATCCTAATTTCGAAAATCCTTCACTTGCTTTCATGAGCGTTGCCCATACGACTTCAAAAATACCTGCAATCACTAAATAAATCCATGCCATGTTCATTTCCTCCTCAAAATAAAAAGAGCCTATTCTATTCCTCCAAAGACCTATGGGAATAGAGCAGACTCTTGGCTACCCGGTAGTAGCGTTCTGTATTTTTTCATATTTTAGCACACTTCATTTTCAGTAGCAACTGTTTTAGGATGCTGAATACGACGGTATCCTAACCATTTTACCAACGTATATCCGATCGTACAGCCAATAAAGTTTAATAAGATATCACTAAAAGCAAACGTTCCAACGTAGAATGCATACTGTAACGTTTCGATACCTAAAATCGTAAAGAAAGCGATCAATACAAATTCCCAAGGCTTTGCTTTAAAGGCATATAATCCACCCAGCGGTACAAAATAAAGCGTATTTAGTATCGCTTCCATCACAGTTCGTTTATCTTTTACGATAAAATCAAAGAGATCAAATGAATAGGCATGATAGTTACTCGCTTTTCCAAACAATACCACAAACAATAAAAACAAATAGATGCTATACACTAAATACAGATATATTGCTGAAAAATAGCGATACTCCCATTGTAAGAAAAATAAAAAAGCACTTAAAAAGAAACAGAAAAGTAACGTTTCTTGCGTATACGCAAAACGATCCATGACATGATGCAAACGTGAATAGCTGACCAATGTCGGATAGGCTAGATAATGAATCACGATGACCGATGAAATAATGGATATCAAAAAGTACGCAGTCAACCGGAGTACACGAAACATAAGGCTCCTCCTTGAATTTTAATATATTTAGCCTACCATATTTTAAAACAGTAGACTAGTCTACCTTGAAAATTTTCAGGAAAATTAAGTGGCAAATTGAACAACCGACCTTAATAATTGGCTAAAGGCGTGTGCACATAAGGTCGAAAAGTCGCAAACTGCTGGATATACTCCCACACTTCTCGATTGGATGTATGAAAAATATGCGCACCATACCAATGAACTTGAATTCCAGCGATTTCTTTTGTATAGATATTGCCGGCGATATGATCGCGTTTTTCTAAAATCGGAACCTTATGTCCAGCTTCAGCAAGCTCACGCGCAACTACACTGTCAAATAAACCAGCTCCTACAATAATGACTTCCAAATGATCCCTCCTGACATCTACACGATTCGAATCGTATTTCTTCCAGCATCTTTAGCCAAGTACATCGCTTTATCTGCACGCTGGATGATTTCTATGATTGTTTCTTGTTTTGTACAAGCTGTTATTCCAACTGAAATCGTGATTGGCAAAGGTCGATTATTAGTATCCATCAAGCCACTATCCATTGCGGCGATTCGAATACGCAATACTTCGAGCTTGGCCTTGGCTTGTGTAAGTGACTGGTCTTGCATCAAACAAATAAATTCTTCACCACCCATTCGGTAGATTCGTGAAGTATCTGTGGAGAATATTAGAAACTCATCTGTCACTTTTTTCAACACTTCATCACCTGCTAGATGGCCAAACGATGTGTTGACTTCTTTGAAAAAGTCGATATCGATTACCGCTAAAATCAACTCAGTATTTCTTTCTTTAGCTTGCTCGTAATCTAGATAGAATTTGCGATTATTCGGCAACTTGGTCAATTAATCTATTTCGGAACGTCGTTTCAACTCATTGATCCGTTTCATAACAAATAAAAGAATCGCCATCATCACAACTCCTGTTGCAAACAGTTGAAAATACGTACCTACATTTTGAAAAATAACATGATTGAATAGCAGGTTAACGATAATTCGAACAACGATCGAATAGCCAATCAAAAGTGTCAACTGCGTAAATGCATGGGTCACATAACGTTCGATCAATTTAAAGATCGGAACAAAAGAACATAAAAACAACAGACTAAAAGTAAACGAACTCCAAGCCGTTGCATCGATCCCAAACAAAAAGCGAATTAGGGCAATAAAAAAATACTAGGTACAGTAACTTTTGGACCTAAATATTTCAAACTAAAAATATACAATAAAAAACGGTAATCATACAGTATCCCCTCTACTACAACAGAATACATCATTAGAAAAATCCCAACAGTTGTCGCATAACCAATAAAAAAAAAGAGTTTCTAAATCAAACTGCTCTACTGGAACGCTATTTCCTTGCCGAATAAAAAAGAGTAGTAAAATAGCTAGCAGCAAAATCGCCATATTTGCTAAAATAGCCGTTGTTAACATCTCGATTTCCTTTCTAATTTTCTCTAATCCTTATTATGATAAGTCAGGTCACAGAAACTTGCAATTTTATCTAACTTTTTAATAGAAACGATAACTTTGATAGTAAAAAAACATTATTCAACTATGATAACCTGAATAATGTTTTTTCTTCTATTCTTTATTTCAATCGTTTTTTAGGATTCATTCGCTCTTCAGGAGCGTAATAGACCGCTTGCCATAATTTCTTACCATAGATTTTGATACGATAGGCTTCAATACTTGAAAAAATCAAAAAAATCGGTAAAAACTGGATCATATATCGGCTTCTACCACCTTCAAAAATCAATAAAAATAAAAAAGCACCCAAGATACTCAAGCGTAACATGTTGATATAAGGTCTACGATCATAAAAAGCCAACAAGATCGGCGTTAAAATGACCAGCCAGATGATTTGGGCAAGGTAGCGATAATCTGCGATTCGTTCACCATACAAATAGAAACTATCTTCAAGAAAACCACTAACCCCTTTACTGCTAGGTTTATCTTCTTTAAAAAACGTTCCTTCTTTTAGCCAAGCAAATGTCCCGTCTGCAGTATTATTTCGCTGTTTTCTTACTAGAAAAGATGCATAGCCTAATACTCCCCGCTCTTTTAAGCGCTTGGTATAGCTGTTCCATGAATAAGCTGTTTTTTCTTCTGGTGTTAGTATCAAATCCTAGACAACTTTTCGTAGAGACAAAAATAGATTAAACTTATCTACGAGAGGATGATTTTTATGACCCGATACGAAGAAAATTTTAAACGAATGATTGTAGAACTTAATCAAACTGGACGTTCAGTTCGTGGTTTAGCAAAAGAATATGGCATATCTGAAGCAACTATTTATAAATGGAAAAATTTATATGTACCAAATCAATCCACAGGATTGACTGGAAAAGAAGCAGCTGAATTAAGGAAAGAAAATGCCCGCCTGAAGGAGGAATTAGAAATCTTAAAAAAAGCCGCTGCCATATTCTCTCGAAAAATCTAAAGTCAATTGTTCAATTTATTGAAAGGTGGTCTATCAGATACACTGTTTCTTTGTTATGTCGTTTATTAGAAATCCCAAGAAGTGTCTATTATTTTTATAAAAATAAATCACTGACAGCTACAGAAATCAGGAATAACAAGCTAAAAAAGAAAATTTCAACCATCTTTTTTGATAGTAAATAGCGTTATGGCGCAACAAAAATACATCAAATGATATTAAAAGAAGGGATTTCAGTATCGATTAAACATGTTCAAAAGTTAATGAAACAATTAGGTCTGAAATCAATTGTTGTCAAAAAATATAGACCTCAATTGTCTAGTAAAAAAATTATTTCAAAAGAAAATATTTTAAATCAAAATTTCTCTACTAAAAATATCTGTGAAAAATGGGTAGCGGATATCACCTACATACCAACAAAGAAAAATGGTTGGTGTTACCTATCTTCGATTATGGATTTACACACGAAGAAAATTATTCGTTACACTTTTTCAAAACGTATGACAGTAGATTTTGTTTTAAAGACTTTAAATCAGGCTAAACAGCGTTATGACATTCCAGAAGGAATGATTCTACATACTGATTTAGGTAGCCAATATACTTCTTTAGAGTATGAAGAATGGTTATCAATAAATAAAATAAGACATTCCTATAGTCGTAAAGGAACGCCTTATGATAATGCAGGGATTGAATCGTTTCATGCTTCATTAAAGAAAGAAGAAGTTTACACAACAAACTATTTAAATTTTGAAGAAGCCAATCAAGCCTTATTTGGTTATATTGAGGGATTTTATAATCGTAATCGAATCCATAGTTCGATTAACTATTTAACACCACATGAATTTGAAAGACAAGAAAAAATTAAAATGGCTTAACTGTCTCTACAAAAATGTGTCTAAGATATTGACCTAGATCCAATGTAATGAGGATCGACAGAGTATCTACATTTTCGAAAGATAATCATTGCTTCTTTAGTTACTTTACGGCGAATAAAGTATCCAAAATAAGAAATTAGAACATCTTTCGATAAATTATGTAGATACTTTTTTTCATTTAATTTCCACATCATATTAGGAGATTGATTTGTCGATTGAGATATTTCGTTGTTTAAATCTATACAAAATTCGTCTATCAAATCATTTAATTCATCACTGTCATGAAATTCACGGTTATATACTTTTAAGCGATCTACAGTTCTTGCTAGCGCTTCAACACAACCTTTGGTTTGTGGCCGAAAAGGTCGGCAAGCAACTGGAACGAAATTTGCATCTTTACTAAAAGTATAAAAACGCTCGTTAAACTGAACTTTTGAATACTGAGTTCTAGAATGATCAACTACAGTTCGCATGTTATCAAACCATATCTCTTTTGGAACACCTCCGGTATATTGAAAAGCCTTGTACAAACATTCAAATAAAGTATCTTGTTTTCGATCAAACGTTAAAGTGAAATATTTCTTCTTGGAATAAGGTAAGACATATAAAAAAATATTGAACTCAATAATCTCACCATCAATAGTGGTTAGCTTCATATTTTCTTTCCAATCAACTTGTGCTGAAAGGCCTGGTTGGTGTTCAATACGAATAGTAGCTTTTTTTATTTTCTCTTGCTTATAGTTTCTACAATAATTTTTAACTAGAGTGTAGCTTCCTTGAAATCCTTTTTTCTGTATAAACGTGAAAATACTATAGGCACTGCAGTGCTGATTCAATTTTTCCTCTACGATGTCTTTATATGGATCCAACTTACTAGAGCGTTTTTTTCTAAATTGTGTATATTGATTTGTTTTACTAAGTTTAGCTTTTTCATAAGCACTTTTGACTGTCCTGTAATCACAATCATACTTTTGTGCTAGTGCAGCATAATTTGGTTTAATTTCATTTATCACGTAAATTTCGACTTCTTCGTGTATGTCTTTTCTCATATTTTATCCTCCAATTTAATTGATAATTGATATAAGAAAAGAATACAAAAAATGTAGGTAAACCAACAATTTTAAATTGCCCTTGACACTTGACACCTAGATGAAGCGTTTCGAACGAAACTTCAAGGATTAATTAGATACGAAGAAGGTATACGAAATGCCATGATCTATCCCTATTCTAACGGAAAAATCGAAGCTAAAAACACGCATATCAAAACACTAAAACGAGTAAGTTACGGATTTAAATCCTTTGACAATATGAGAACGAGAATTTTTATGATGAATTAGTTAATCGTCATAAAATAACAAAAAAATCAGAGGAAGCAGATTTCTCTACTTCCTCTGATTTATAAAATTTCTCTTCATCAGTCCTTATTGACAAAGAGCCGTAAAAGATATTACCTACTCTTTTTTTATTATTTAGTTTTATTAATTTCTCATCAAAAAGAATCGATAGAACGTTTTTCAAGAAAAAATATTGTTTACTCTTAGCGAATACATCTATAGATCAAGACTTTTTTATAATATTTTTTGTGATATTTTTTGCCATAATTATTGGTTTTAAAAGTGTACTTATTACCATCAATAATTTATATTTTTCTTTCATTAATAAATATAAATATAAATTATCTCTTTTATTAAAATATTCATAGTATTTATTAGCTTTTAATAAAACTCTTTTATATTCTTGCTTTCGCAAAGATGTTTCAAAATTTTTATTTTTTCTGAAAAAGATACTCTTTTAGGTAATATGTATGAATTGAAAATAGTTAAAATACCACCTAAGCTTAATTTTTCATATACAGTATTTAAATCCTGAGAAATATCTTTCTGTTTCAAATATTGTTTAATTAAGGCATTAAATTTTAGTTCATTCTCAAATATTTTCTCATTGAATCTGTTTGAAACAGAATTTGGATTAAATCTATATTCATATATATCACCGTTAATATATTCTACAAATTTCGCTTTCAAAACAGCCCTCATATTAAATAACATATCTTCAGCTATAAAAAGTTCTTCATTAAAAAAAAGGTTATTTCTTATTAAAAAATTAAGATTGAATACTTTACCAAAAGGAGCCGCTAAATACTCACTAGGCTTTAAATTTTTAGTTTTCATATTGCTCAGTGATTTTATTGTTTCTGACTTATCTGTAATAGTTTTATTTATATTTTTTTCAGTAAGATTACTAATATTGAGTATATCTTGATTATTATAATTTTTCTTAATAAATTTTAGAGCTCCCGCTTTTAAAATATCATCTGAGTCCATAAAAATAATTGCTTTTGTATCAGAATTTTTTAGCCCAAAATTTCTAGTTTTACTAACTCCTTGGTGAGGTAAAGTTTCTATAAAAATATAAGATAAATTTTTTCGATAATTTTCAATAATTTTAACGGAATTATCAGTTGACCCATCATCACAAATTAGTATTTTAAAACCTTCCACATATTGATTGGCTATACTCTCTATACATTCTGAAATATAATTTTCAGAATTATACATAGGAATAATTATCGTAAATTCAAACAACTATTTCACCCTTTTCTACAATTAAATAAAAAATCATTTTTTTATTTTTTGTTTAATCCTGCTATAAGTACCTATCCCAAAACTATTATCTATAATTTCTTTTATAAAAATTTTAACACTTGTAATTCTTCCACCTAGAATTTTTTCAAATCTAGTATCATTTTTCCAGCTGGCATCATAATGATGTATAGAATAAGTTTTCTCAGTAATTCTCATCTTTCTAGTAAGAATACTATATGGGCAAAAATATTCCGGAGGGTATACAATAAAATCTTTAAATTGTTGAATTTCATTTTGTTTATAATCAAATCCATATTTCTTAAATAATAGATTAGTTGTAATATCGACACAAGTAAATTTTTTATAATCCACTAAATCAGTATATTCGTTCATATTAGCTAATAACACTGGATTAAATTTTTCAGCACCAAAACCTAAACCTGTAGCAACTCTTCCTTTTGTTTCACAACCGAAAAAACATTTATGATTCAGCAAATCATCAAATTTTTTTAATACTTCTACATCCGTATCTAAATAAATACCACCATTATTATAAATAATATCTAGTCTGGCATAGTCAGATAAAAAAGCATAATTCTTTTCAGTATATGTTTTTTTAGTATATGCATTTTTAAACACATCATAATTTTTTTCATTCCATTGAACTATTTTGTATTCTGGACACTTACTTTCCCAACTTGCTATACATCTTTTTACATTATCAGGTAAGGGAGTCTCCCCAAACCAACAATAATGTATAATTTTTGGAATCATATTTCTCCTCCAAATCATTTAATTTAAAGTTATTATCATAATTTTTTCGAAATTTCTTTTAAATAATTTCTTAATCCATTCTTTATTTCTGGATGCTTTAATCCAAATTCAATATTTGCTTCAAGCATACCTAACTTATCCCCTACATCATAGCGCTTGCCTTTAAATTCATGAGCAAATACACGTTGTGTTTTATTTAATTCATCTATAGCATCAGTTAATTGAATTTCCCCACCTGCTCCAGGCTTTTGATTTTCTAAAATCGTAAAAATTTCTGGGCGTAATAAATAACGACCAATAATAGCTAAATCGCTAGGCGCATCTTTAGGATCTGGTTTCTCTACAAAATGATCAACACCATATAAATGAGAACCTACTTTTTCATCAGGTGCAATGATTCCATATTTCGATGTATCTGCATGAGGGACTTTCATTACAGCTAATGTAGAGGCTGTTGTTTTATCATAATCATTAATTAACTGTTTAGTTAACGGGACTTTATCTTCCATAATATCATCGCCAAGCATAACCACAAAAGGTTCATTACCTACAAAAGCTTTACCTTGAAGTACAGCATGACCCAATCCTAAAGGGCGTTTTTGACGAACGAAATGTAAATTAATTCCTGTAGTTTCTTCAACTAATGCTAAAAGCTCTTTTTTATTCTTTGATTCTAGAGTATGCTCTAATTCAAAATTTGAATCAAAATGATCTTCGATTGGACGTTTTGCTTTACCCGTGACAATTAAAATATCTTCAATTCCTGAAGCTAACGCTTCTTCAACAATAAACTGTATCGTAGGTTTGTCTACAATCGGTAACATTTCCTTTGCAATAGCCTTCGTTGCAGGTAAAAAACGAGTTCCTAATCCTGCTGCTGGAATAATTGCCTTACGTACTTTTTTCATTTGTGATTTCCCTTCTTGAAGCAATTAAAAATTTTTTTAGTCAATTCTTTGTAAATAGATTTATTCAAAAATAGAATAATAAAAAATATTAAATAATTATAGATAAATAAAAAATGAATAGGTTTCACGTATAATAAGGAAATTTGCATAATTAACAGAATGTTATTAAAAATTATATTGATAATATTATAATTAGTTCTTATATACTTTCTTGTATCAAATACTCTTATAATCCACAAAATAAAAAAGCTTATAGCTGAGCTTAAACCAGCACCATAGAGCCCAAATTCAGGAATTAATACAAAATTCAAACAAACATTTATAACAGCACCAATTATGGTAGTTGTAAATACGGCTCTTGTTTCCATTGCAGCAACATAATACTGTCCTAAAAATCCCGAAAAACTTGAATATAATACTGCTAAAATTAATAAAGGAACATACTTCCAAGAATCATAAAAGGCTTGATCAACTATTATATTCATTATGGGCTTTAAAAATAAAAGTAAAATACTTGAACCAATAAAAAGTATTTTATAATACATATCGAATGTATTAGAATAAAAATTAACTTTATCATCAGAATCATATTCTTCTATCGCAGACATTTGCCAAGCCTGAAAAAATATAGTATTTAATACACCTATTAACATAGGTATTTTATTAGCTACTGCAAAAATCCCATTAGCTGCTGTACCCAATATCCAAAGAATAAAGTACCGACTAGCAATATTATTTATCCATAATGCAATAGAATTAGGTATTAATGGTACAGAAAAACGTAGCATTTTTCTACTTAAATTTTTATCGTATATTTTCAAATTTATAATATTAAATAATTTTAGTTTAAAAAACAAGAAAATATCTGATATCAAAATAGCTATCAAAGTAGAAAGCAAAAAGCCAGTAATTCCCAGTTTGAAAATTGCTAAAAAAATAATATTTAAAAATGCAGTTAAAAAACTAAGTAACATACCATTAAGAGCAAAAAGCTTTATATTATTATTGGCTTTGGCGTATTGTGAAAATAAAGATTGCACTACATTAGCAACTAAAATCGAAAAAATATAAAACAGATAATGAATATGGAAAATGTAAGCAAGTGGTAGACAAGCAAAAGAGATTATAATTCCTATCAAGGTAATCCTAAATCCAGTATTAAATATTAATTTTTTATCTAACTTTTTATCCATTCCAAATCTCAAAACAGAGTCAAATATACTTAATGAAATGATTGGCAATAATAATGCTACTGTACTGATAACTAAGTCAGATATACCATAAGCTGACTGTGTTAAATACTTGGTATACACAGGTAGCATTACAAAAGTAATTAACTTACTACCAAAATTTCCTAAAGCAAATAATAAAGAGTTTATAGCTAGCTTCTTATACTTTGTATTTTCATTCAAATTATTTCACCACTGATTTTATATTATCTCTATACGAAATAGGTACTTTAACTGAATCTTTGAAGTTTCCTAAGCTAATAAACATAATCAACGATTCATTACTTGGAATATTGATTAAATCACGGATAGATTTTTCTTTTTTTATATTCATCATAGCATTTAGTGGGCAAGCAGCTATCCCTTCAAACTCCAAAGAGTATAACAACGACATTGCAAACAATCCACCATCGATAAAACTTTGATTTCTTTCTTCAATATTAATGAATGATGTATTACTAGCAGTAATTAATAATAATTTATCTGGTGTTGGGAATCCATTATACCCACCTTGAATTTTTAATAAAGAGTCGATCATTTCTTGATCATCAACGATATAAACCCTTGAAGGTTGTCTATTACAAACACTAGGTGATTTGAGTGATATATCAATTGCAGAAAGTATTTTTTCTTTTTCAATACTTTCGTTACTGTATTCTCTAATACTTGAACGGCCTAAAGCGAGTTCTTTAAAATTCTTATCTTTATTATTTTTTTTATTAGATTTAAGCACAGTTTCGATACCAGCTTTTTTCGAGACCAATGTATTTATTTGCTTTATTTCACATAAAATTTCTTCAGAAAAAATTGATTCAATAAAGCTTATATCTATATTTAAATCATTATGAATTTTTATGTATTTATTTAAAGCATCTATCGCAATTTGATACCTAATATTTTCTTTATCAAATTCCTTAGAATTATAAACATCTAAAACTTCTGATAAATTTTTTAAATTTAATTGTCCAAATTTAGCACGAAAGTTACTATGACTCAACCCTTTTTCTATAGAATGACTATAAAACATCAAGTGCGAACCAAGTTGTTCTATGTTCGCATTTTTTAAATTTGAAAAATTAGTATAACCACTTAAAAAAACTTGTTGATCATGCTTGGCTAGTTTCTTTAATTCAGATGTCATGTAAATACTTTTAAGTTTTTCCCATAAGAAATTAGGAATTAAATTCTTTATTATTTCTTTCATTAGTTATCTCCATTATTTTTTTGGGTTTCTATAATAGCATTATCTATAAAATTTAAAGATTCTTGTTGCCTTGCTTTTAATAATTTATGAACATTTAAATAATCAATCTTTTCATAATGAGATCCGGCATTATGCCATCTAGAATTTAAATGTAAATCATCAAAGAGAGTATCAATCCTAGAATTCATAGAAGGTAATTTAGTATTTCTCTCAAAAACTTCAAAATATTTTTCAAATATTATTGAGAATACACAAGCATGAAAAGAGTCTGTAAAAATCGCTTCAGCTTGAGAAAACAAATTGATAAACTCAGCAGGATTAGCTTTCCAAAGTTCTAAATCTTTTATAGTACCCAATTGTTTTATTTTATAATTGTATTTTGAGGCAAAATTTTCGTAATATTTTCTATCTTCAAGCATTGGTTCATCTAAAAAATAAGTTAAAATAAATTTATCTTTATATTTTTTACCTTTAGATGCTAATTTTAACCACTCACTTTGAGTTAACATAAGTGTTGGATCAAGTACAGTAGTAACCTTTTTATTTGTAAATTCTCGTACTATTCTTTCACCAGCTTTTTCTCGAACAGAAATAAAATCTAGTTGGTTCAAACCATCTTTATAAATTTCTTCATATTCTTTGGGTATAGACGTAACTCCAAAAGAAGCAGCATAAGATATTTTAGGTTTATTTGTAAATGTAAGGAAATCAAATTCAGAAAATCTGTCAAAAGAATAATTCCAAACCTGATCACTTCCTATAAAAAATATGTCTATGTCATCAAAATCTTTATCATTACTAGGCATTTTTTCATAGTTATTAGCAGTTTCTGCAATATATGTTTTAGTAAATTCTAAAAAATTATTAATTCTTTCATTATTTACTTTCTTATATTTAAAATTTTTATACTTATTATTAATTTTATTAAGAATTTGATTGCTCATCAATAAATTGACATAATTTTTTTTCGCGTTTTTTTTTGTATAATGGTTTTTTATAGTAACAACTTCAAAGCCCTTTTTTTTTAAAATTTCTTGCAATGCATAATTTTGTAATCTATTGCCGTAATTATTATAATCTACAATAGTTCTTATTGCACATTTCATAATATATTCTCCTTTAGGATTTAATTTCAATTAAATTATTTTCTATCAAAAAAAAACATAGATATTCGTACTCCAATAAAAAAATTCAATCTTGAAATTAATCTAATAATATTTTTCAGGTTATTACCTAAACTAACAGAATCTGTCGACATAACTTTTAAGAGTGGTGTCTTTTTTGATGTAAATTTAAATAATTGTTTCATTTCTAAATAAAGAGTTTTATTTTTAATCTGAAGTGATTTTCTAGCAAATTCTATAATAGCTATTTCTTGATGCCTAAAAATTATAAAATCAAATTCTTTATTTTTGATTACTTTTTTTACTTCATTCAATCCGTCCAGATAAGTTAATTGTTTTGCACTAAAATTATTAACGGCTGATTCAGGATTGATAGTGTAATAATAAAGCGCTTCTTGAATTACAGATATTCTTTTCACATTTGATAATAAATTTACATTGAATAACATATCTTCCAAATAATGAATATCCTCATAAAATGTATTCTTTGAAATTAAATTTTTACTATAAATTTTATTCCAAACAAATCCTTTATAGCCTCTGGAGCCAATTACTGAATATATAGCTTCTTTTTGAGATAAAATTTTCTCAGGATAAATAGGCAATTTATTACTAACTATTCTTTTCTTTTTATCTATTAAAAAGAAATTACAAAAACAAATATCTGTTTTGTCTTTTTTTATTCTAGTGTACATAAATTCACAAAAATTTTGATGTACAAAATCATCAGAGTCTACAAACATAAAAAAATATCCATTAGATTCTTTAATACCTAAATTTCTAGCATTGGATACTCCACTATTTTCAGTGTAAATATACCTAATTCTAGAATCTTCAGACATTAATTTTAATATTTTCCTTTTACTATCATCTTTAGAACCATCATCTATCACCAAAATTTCTATATTTTCATAAGTTTGCTCAAGTAATGAATTTAAACATTTTTCTATATATTTTTCAGCATTGTAAACCGGAACTATTATTGATATTAGCTCATTTTGCAATTTTTTTTCTCCTTTAAATTAAAAATTTATTATACTATGATAATTAAATGTTCCTGAAATATCTTGTAAATAAATGATATTATAAAAGACATATGAATAAACTATAGAAATAATAACAAATATTATTAATTTAAAAATAAAATTTATCTTTTTATTCATAAAATAAGGTATCGATAGAATTTGTACAGAAGTAAACATCATTAAAATCCTATCAAAATTAGGGAGATAAAAAAAGTAAGCAAAAATAATGATAATCAAGGATATAAATTGACAAATGAGAAAAATATTTTCTTTTATAAAATCAATTGGATTAGAATCATTTTTTTTACTAATTTTTGAAAGTGTCAATAATAAGATTAATATTATAATATTCAAAATAGTATAAGATCCACTAAAGTTATTTGTTGCGGCTCTTTCTGCTTCACCCCAATAATTTCTATATACGCCAAAATAAGTAGTTATAAATTGTAATACTGTATTAGCAACAAATAAACTTGGTATAGAAATACATACATAGATAATAGTATTTTTAAAATCCAATCTAAATTGCCTTAAAAAATAAATTGGTATAAATAATACTGCTGTTTTATGAAATAAAAAAGCTATTAGTATACACAGAAAATATTTCCAAAAGTTACTGGTAAAAATAAACTTTAAAGCATATAAAAAAATTGCAATCGCAATACTTTGTCTCATTAAATTTAAAGAATGATTATAAAAACCACTGATAAATAACAGATATACCGAAAAAGCTAAAAGTGGAGAATTTTGATATATCGATTTAAAAATAAAAAATAAAATTAAAAAATGTATTAATATAAAAATCCCTTGATATCCCCATATATAGTTTCCAACTATAAAAACTACTGTACTCAATGGTTCGACGACTGAGTAATCTCCTCCTAAAGTAGCTGGTATTTGTTGAAGAGAGTAGGTAGTATAATCTACGCCAGTATTAACTCTGGCTCCAGCTAATATCCATAGTAAAAGAAAAGATATAAAAAATGTAATATTTATTAGTAAACCTTTATTTTTATGATTTAATCTTACATTTTCAGGTGTATTCATCTCCGAAAAACCTATTAAAAAAACACATATCGAAAACATTAATATATAAATCAAAATATTATCCTCTTTTCATGTACTATATCCTAGATATGCAAATTTTTGTGCTTTTTACTTAACATATTAATTAGAAATTTAGGATTTCCTAAAATATATCTTTTATATAGTCTTTTAGGTTCTTGAACCAATCGAAAAACCCATTCAAGTCCATATTTTTGCATAATGTTAGGCGCTCGCCTAACATTGTTAGAGTAGTAATCAAACAATCCACCACAACTTATTATATTAGATGCATTTAGATAATCTATATTTTCATTTATCCATTTTTCTTGTTTTGGACATCCGAATCCCACAAATAAAAAATCAGGATTTAAATTATTAATTTCAGAAATGATTTTTTTTTCTTCTTCCTTTTGATAATATCCATGATGGTGTCCTATGAATTCTGCATTTGGATATATTTTGCTCATATTCTCTATAAGATTCTCTACAGTACCGGGCTTTCCACCTAGTAAATAAAATTTATGGCGATTAGATTTTTTCAAAAGCTCGATAAATAAATCCGTAGTAGCTATCCTTTCAACTGCAACTTCTGAATTTGTAATTTTTTGTCCGTAAATTATTCCCATTCCATCTACATAAATTATATTTTTCTGATTACTTAAAATTTTTCTATACATTTCATCCTTTTCAGCTATATTATAACAATCAGTATTTATAGCAAAGTATGCTTTTTTTTCTTTATTTGAGAGAATCAAATTAGTAAATTCATCCATTGTAGACAAGAATAAATTGAAATTTTCTAGCAATATTATTTACCCCTTTTTAATAAGCACCTTTTGGCTTTAATATAACATAAATCGTTTTAAATATAATTATGATATCATTTTTTATTTTTAAATTATTTATATAAGTTATGTCTAAATGAATCATTTGTTGAAAATCAAGCTCATTACGACCACTAACTTGCCATAATCCAGTACAGCCAGGCTTTACCAATAAACGTTCTTTATCCTTTGCTGTGTACTCCTCTACTTCTCTGACTAGAGAAGGTCTTGGGCCAACTAAACTCATCTCTCCTTTCAAAACATTCCATAACTGTGGCAATTCGTCGATACTAGTCTTACGAATAAACTTTCCAACCTTTGTAATTCGAGGATCATCTTTCATTTTAAACATTGCACCTTCGATTTCATTGTGTCTCATCAATTCTGCCAGTTTTTCTTCAGCATCCACACACATTGACCTAATTTTGTACATTTTAAATTTCTTTTCATTTTTTCCTACTCTTATTTGAGAAAAAAAGATAGGCCCTTTTGGTTCATTTATTTTCATAGCAATTGCAACAAAAAAGATAATAATTGCAGCAACGAAAAGTCCTAAAGTACTACCTACTATATCCACAACACGTTTAAAAAATAAAGTTTTCTTTTTACTATTTAATTTTTGAATATCTACTTTATAAAGTTTATGTTTTTCAAATTCTTTTACAATCCCAACATCGACTATATTGATTTTTGTTTCCTCCACCTTTTTCATCTCCCTAAAACCAACTAAACTTTTTACTCTTTACCTCGCTATAAGAAGGATAATCAACTGCATCTCCATTTATAACTGCTTTAGCAACATATTTCATTTCTTCAACAATTTCTTTACCAAAGTCTTTTTGAATTTTTGTATATGCTTCTTTCAAATAAAAGTTTCTTTTATGTATACCATGTGCGTCGGATGCTATCATTTGAACTAAATTATTTTCTACCATGATTTTTGCGGTTTTTTGAATTGATTTACCAAATACTCCTACATAACTAGGCGCAGTTAGTTGAGATAAACATCCCATATCTAGGAATGGAATTAACAAATTAGGATTTTCTCTAAATTTTGCGTTACGTTCTGGATGTACGATAATTGGAATTTTTTTCATAGCTCTTAATTCAAAAAATAGCTGCTCTGTATATGCTGGAATATCTAGTGTAGGAAACTCAATTAATATATATGTATCTTCAATATCTGTAAACAAGATACGGTTTTCTTTAATTTCATCAATTAATCCACCCGTAATACGAACCTCTTGCCCTTCAAAAAGCGTAAGTGGCAATTCACGCTGATCAAGTTCTGCTTGTAAATTTGCCACTCGTTCAATAATTGATGACTTAGAATTAGTATACTTACCATTATTATGATGTGGAGTACAAAGAATATGTGTGATGCCTTGCTCAATGGCTTTCTCAGCCATCGCAATACTGGCCTCTAAGTTTTCCGCTCCATCATCGATTCCTGGTAAAATATGACAATGTAAATCAATCATGTTAACACTTCTCTTTCTATATTATGATCCGTAATAATAATATCCTTGATCGCTTGCATTTTTTGCTCCATGATACACAGCACCTAGAACATTCGCATTTACCATACCTAATAGATCGCGTGCTTTATAAAGAGATTCCTTTCGTGAAACATCCTCACGAATTACCATTAATGTTCCGTCAACTTTAGATGACATGATTTGTGCATCAGTTACTGCAACTATAGGTGGCATATCAAAAATCACAAAATCATATACCTCTTTTAAATCTAGTAAAAGTTTTTCCATTCTCGAAGATCCTAAAAGCTCAGAAGGATTAGGGGCTTTCGGACCACTAGTTAATACATGAAGGTTAGGCACAACAGTTTCTTGAACAACAGAATCTATATGATCCCCCGTACTCAACAAATTACTAAAACCTATATTATTGGTTAAATTAAAAGTTTTGTGTACAGTAGGTTTTCTTAAATCAGCATCAACTAATAGTACTTTTTGCCCAGAATTCGCAAATACCACAGACAAATTAGCAGAAGTAGTCGATTTACCTTCACCTGGCCCAGAAGATGTGATTACGATAGTTTTTATTTCTTTATCTGCTGAAGAAGCAAATCTAATATTAGTTCTTATGGTGCGATACTGCTCTGAAATAGGTGAGGACTGATCCATCAAAGTGATTAACGTTACCGGACTAGTAGTCTCTTTGTTTCTTTTTGAATTTTTTTTCGACATTTTATTGCTCCTTTTTAAATTCTTGAACGACGACGTTTAATTTCTGTATTTTGTTCTATTTCTGTATTTTGTTTACTATTCTTTGTACTATCTAAACTAATTTTTTTAGCTTTTTTTATATAATTAGTTATTTCTTTATCAGAAATTTCCGGAACTGTTCCCAAGACTGTAAAGCCTAGTTCTTCAACAACAAATTGACTATCTTTGACAGTTCGATCCATTAATTCAACAACAATAGATAGTCCTAACCCTAACAATAGACCTATCAAAAGTCCTAATGTGATGAATAATTTATTATTTGGAGAAACAGGTGTAGTATCTGTTGTAGCACTAGAAATAATAGTTATTCTATCAACATTTAAAACATCTTTCGCATTTTCTTTAAAAATATTAGCTACAGTATTGGCAATTTTTGCTGCTTCATTTGCACTCTTACTTTTTGCGATAATAGAAAACATCTGTGAATTTTGGTTCTGTGATACAGATACAGAAGCTTTTATTTCTTCAGGATTCATTTTCATTTTATAATCACTTTTCAAACGGTCTTCAACTTGGTTTAATACTAAGTCGCTTACTATAAAATCTTTGTAAGTATTGATCATTTGTAAATTACTATTTACATCATTTACATTAGTATTTTCGGTTTGAGGTAATGTCACGACTAACTGTGCTTGTGAGCTATATTTTGGTGTTATTACAAAAAAAGTTAATATTGCCGAAACTGCAATACCTAATAATCCGAATATAATAATTAATTTGATGTGTTTCCCGAAAACAGTTAGTAATTGCTTTGTACTATATACTTGCTCCATATTTTTCTTTTTCTCCTATCAGTTTAAGTTAATCCATGATATCCAATTGTTTATCTAATTCTTTTTTAACACGATCGCGTTCTGCTTGCGATACTTCTTGATAAGAAACTCCATCTTTCATAAAGCCCTCACCTTGTAATTGATCCATCTCAATCTTTCTGAAAGATTCACGATACTTTTGAGCAAGACTAACCATCTCGTCGAAACTCAAGTCTGTTTGAATCGTATCTCCTAATGAATCTAGTATACTCTTATATCTAGTCACATTGTTAATATCAATTGCTTTATCCGCAATTGCGGCAATAACTTTTCGTTGACGTTCTTGACGACCGTAATCTCCACGTGGATCATCATAACGCATACGAGAATATTTCAGCGCTTCTTCACCATTTAATTCGATTTTTCCATAATTAAAAGTTGAACCTTCGTAAGTAAACTCCAACGTATTGTTGACTTCGATTCCTCCGATTTCATCAACAATCGTTTGAATCCCTGCCATATCAATTGAAATATAGTGATCGATTGGCACATTTAACAATTTTTCAACTGTGTCCATCGACATTGCCGGACCACCAAATGCGTAGGCGTGGTTTAATTTATCTTCAGTTCCATGTCCTACGATTTCTGTGTACGTATCACGTTCCAAACTCACAATACGAGTCGATTCTTTACGTGGATTGACCGCGACAAACATCATCGAATCTGAACGTCCTTGATCGATTCGTCCCAAATCTCCCGTATCGATCCCCATTAGTAGAATACTAAATGGATCGCCTTCTGTGACTTCGACATCACGAGTCGGATCGATTTTATTTTTACGTTCCACTGCATGGTAGGCTTTATCAGCTGCACCTTTGACGTCAAAGTACACTTTCGCGCTGACTCCACCGACGATAACGACTAATGCAATCACGATTCCAAATACTGTCCACATGATTTTTTTTCCAATAAAACTTTTTCTACTTCTTCGTGCCATGATTCTTCTCCGATCTTTATGATTTGATTACTTGTTTAAGAAGCTTGATTAGTTGTTGATTCTGTTACGCCTTGTGTATCGACAGCTGCACCTTGAGAACTTGCTGGTGTTTCTGATGACGGTGTCGTACTTGGTGTCGTCGGTTGTACTGGTGTTTCTGATGACGGCGTGATACTCGGTGTCGTCGGTTGTACGTAACTTGGTGTCGTTGGTTGTTGGTATGTCGGTGTTTCTGGTACATACTCTTGTGAATACGTTTCTTCTGGTTGAACTTCAACGACTGGTTCAGTCGATTCGACAGTACTCTCCACCGTGCTTTCCACTGTTCGTTCGACTGTACTTTCGACAACAGGTGCTGCAGCTAATGCTAATTGATTTGCGATTTCTGTTGCTTGAGCTGAAAGTTCAGCTTGAACTTCTGGGTTTTTGACTTTTTCGATTTCACTTACTAGATTGGCTTGGTCTTCAGCAGTCGCTTGTTCGCTGATCACACCATTTGGTAATAATTCTTCGATCGTTTTACGAATCGCTTTGATTTGATTGACTTGATCAGTCGCACTCTTTAGGTATTGATTCATGACTTTTGTCCAGTCATCGTCTGATAAGTTCTTCATTTGTTCTTTAGCGTTATTGACAGTCATATCTTTTACTTCTGCTTTGATATACGCATTCTCGTCAAATTTTTCCCAATCGGTAATCGGTTCACTAAATAGGTCGGTTGTCGCATTTTGTGTCGCCAATTTCTTTTGGGCGATACTGATCTGTTCACCTAGTTCCGATTTGCTTTGATTAAAAGCTTCGATTTGCTGGGTTAATTTTTTGTCTTTTACATCTAAGCGACTGTTGTCTGCTTTGATATCTGATAATTTTTTAGAAACCACATCGATCTGATCTTTCGTCAGATCTTTCTTTAGGAAGACTTTTTTATCTGAAGCGTATAAGCCATCCACTAATTTTTGGACTTCCGGTAATTGTTTTTTTTCTTGATCGATCAGTGAGATCACGTACTCGACGTTTTGTTCATTTTGACGATCTGCATTTACTTTGTAACCAAGTGCTACGACTCCAACTGCCACGATTCCAACTGCGATTACTCCAATAGTAGATTTTACATTTTTTGCCATAAGATGGGCTTCACTCCTATACCTATTTGTGTTTGTTTTTTATGTATCGAAATTATTTAAATCTGCTATGTAAATTTGATTTACACAATCACAATAAGACTACAGAATTATTTAGGATAAGTCAAAACTTTTTCAAGAAGAAAATCTTATTTTCAAGTATTTTGTTCGATTATTGGGAAAATTTTAGATTTATAAAGGTTTTTTTAATAGATTTTTAGGGGTTGTAGGTGTCTTGACTGTATTTTTTTGCATTTTTAAATATATTTCGTTATTTTTTCATATTTTCTTCACATCTATTGCTTGAAAAAAGTACCTAGCCACAAAGGACTGGTACTTTTGATTGTTAATTTAAGATTGTCACTTTTACATTAAATTTGCGTCCCCAAGCTGTACATTGTTCCACAGTTGGGAAATGGACATCGATGATATTGCCTTTGATCGCGCCACCTGTATCTGCGGCAATCGCTGTGCCGTATCCTTCGACGTTGACGATCGATCCGATTGGGATTACGGATGGGTCTACTGCGATCACCTGAGGGTTTTGTCTCAAGTCGATACCGTTGAAGGTAAAGTTTGAACTTCCTGCTTCAGCACGTGAATACGCTGTAGCTTGGACATAGACAACTTTGCCATTGGTTGCAGCTGTTTCAGCTTTTGGTGTTTCAACTGGTGTCGTTGTTTCAGTTTTTGGCGCTTCTGCTTGTGTTGTTTCAGTTGTTGTTTGTGTTTCTTTAGTCGACTCGCTTGTTGCTTGTATAGTTTTTTCATCTGCAGCTTTTTTAGCAGCAGCTTCTGCTTCTTGTTCCTTTTGAGCCGCTTCTGCTTGAGCTTTAGCCTGAGCTTCTTGTTCTGCTTTTTCTTTAGCCGCACGTTCAGCTTCCGCTTTAAGTCTTGATTCTTCAACTAATTTACTACTTGCGATTTGTGCAAGTTGATCTTGTTTATCTGCTAATTCAGTTTGTAAGGCTGCGACTTTCGTGTCTAGCGTTTGTGCTTGTGTCGTTAAGTCTGCTTGATTGGCTTCTAACGTTTTTTGCGTTGTTTGTGCATCAGCTTTCAAGTCTTCTAGTTTTTGTGTCGCTTCATTTAAGCTTTCGATCGTTGCTTTTTCAGATTGTTGCATCACAGTGATCGCATAGACACCATTGATAAAGTCTTGGATACTTTTGGCATTGAGCAACATTTCCAATTTACTATCGCTCGCTTGATTGATTTGGATACTTTTCAAACGCTCTGCTACGACTGCTTTGCGCTTTTCGATTGTTGCTTGCGTTTTTTCGATATCACTTGTGATCGTCGCTAGCTTTTCTTGATTGTTCGCAATCTGTGTTTGTAGATCAGTGACTTTCTGATAGGCGTCATTGACTTCTGTCAGCGCTGCTTGAACCTCCGCACTTATTTCTTGGCTTTGTTTGGTGACTTGTGCCTCTTGTTGATTCAATGTGTCTAATGACTCCGCTTGAATCATTGTTGGTGCAAGTAATTGGATTCCCATTACTGTAATCACACTAGCAAGTACATGTTTTCGTTTCAAACAGCCCGACCCCTTTCATTTCATCTCTTTGTTATTTTATCCCGATACATTTCTAACGTTTCCTATTATACCCAATGTTTTCTCGTCATATATGACAACTATTTTACAGATTATTACATTTTTATGTATTTGATTTCAGTCATTACCAATGAACAGGTTTTCTTAGGCTTATTTCATTTCCTTGACATCTAAGCGTAACATAACTGTATTTATGCAAACTAGATTGAAATCTTTCTTTTCTTTACATTTTGAAGTACACTAGAAGTATTCTTTTTTCTATCGTGCTATATAATAGAAGTAAACTTATTTTTGGGGAGGTTTTTTATGTTTGAATTGTTTGCTCATGCGCGCAATTACCGAAAGCAATTGATTCTTGGACCCTTTTTTAAATTTTTAGAAGCCGTCTTTGAATTGATCTTACCTTTGCAGATGGCGCGCTTGATCGACGCGGGTATCAGACAAAATGATTGGAACGAAGTGGTACGAATGGTGATCTGGATGGTCGCGATGTCTGTTATCGGTCTCGTTTGTGCTGTTATTTGTCAATATTACGCTTCGATCGCTTCACAAGGATTTGGGACAGAGCTACGTAATCAGTTGATGAAAAAGATCAATACGTTATCTCATGATGAATTGAATCAATTTGGGACAGATACTTTGATCACTCGGATGACCAATGATATCAATCAACTGCAGCTTGCACTCGCTATGCTGATCCGTTTGGTCGTTCGTGCACCCTTTTTAAGTATCGGTGCGATCATCATGGCCTTTTATATCGATTGGCAAACTGGTCTTTTATTTTTGATCGTCTTACCGATTTTTTGTGTGATTTTGTATTTGATCATCTCACGTTCAGTGCCACTCTATAAAAAAGTACAAGAACGTTTGGATCGCTTAAATGAATTGGTCAGTCAAAACTTAAGTGGGGTCCGCGTGATCCGTGCTTTTTCTCGTACGAAAGAACAAACGACTCAATTTAACGAAGCAACGGATTCACTTAATCGTGTTTACTTGCGTGTCGGCAATCTGTCAGCACTCCTTACACCGGCAACGACGATGTTGATGAACTTTGGGATCATTATTTTGTTTTATCTAGGTGGCTTAAAAGTCAATAGTGGGAATCTTGAACAAGGTGAACTGCTTGCTTTAGTCAACTATATGAATCAGATGTTACTTGCCTTGATCGTCGTTTCAAACTTGGTCTTGATCTTTACTCGTGCCGCGGCTTCTGCGAATCGTGTCAAAGAAATCTTGAATGTGGATCCAACGATCGTATCGACTACAGATACGAGTGCTAAAACTAAATTAGCTGGTGAGATTGAATTTAAAGATGTTGATTTTCGTTATGGTCCAAAATATGGTCTTGCACTAAAACACATCAATTTCAAAGTCACACCTGGAACGACTGTCGGCATCATCGGACCGACGGGTAGTGGAAAATCGACGGTTACGCAACTGATCCCTCGTTTTTACGATACGAGTAGTGGTCAAGTCTTACTTGATGGAATCGATGTCCATGACTTTACTTTAGAAACCTTGCGTAGTGAAATCACGATGGTGCCGCAAACGGCTGTCTTATTTAGTGGAACGATCCGTGAAAACTTGCAATGGGGGAAAAAAGATGCGACGGATGAAGAGTGTTGGGAAGCGATCACGATCGCTCAAGCACGTGAATTCGTCGAAGGATTACCTGATGGTCTAGATACACGCATTTTTGAAGGTGGGAAAAACTTCTCTGGTGGGCAACGTCAACGTTTGACTATCGCACGAGCAATCATCGCCAAACCTGCGATCTTGATCTTAGATGATTCACTAAGCGCATTGGATTATCAAACCGATCTCTTGCTGCGTAAAGCCTTGCAAGAATTAAACGGCACAGTCATCATCATCTCGCAACGCGTGCGCTCGATCCAACAAGCACAGCAGATTTTAGTGATGGATAGTGGCGAGTTACTTGCTCAAGGAACCCATAGTGAACTAATGAAAACTTCTGAAGAATATCGCGAGATCGTCGCTTCACAAGAGGAGGAAACGGAATGAATGCGAAAAAAACCGATTGGACGGCGTTTCGCCAGTTCCTTCCCTATTTAGGAAAATACAAATTAGAAAATGGATTAGCGATCATTTTAGGGATCTTTAATGGTCTAAGTGCAGTTTTGATGAGTTTAGAGATTGGTCGAGCGATCGACCAAATGATTGGCAAAGGCCAAGTAAACTTTCGTGGCTTGACGCGTGAATTGATCTTCTTTGCTATCTTGATCTTGATCAACGTCATCAGTCAATGGTTGATCCAACGACTAGGAAATCGCGTAGCTTATGGAGCTGCAAAAGATCTACGCGAAGAATCGTTTGAACACCTAAATCGTTTGCCACTACGGTATTACGATCAAGAAGCACATGGTAGTATCGTTTCTCGTTTTACTAACGATATCGATGCCGTTTCACTAGCTGTTTCAAGTGTGTTCAATCAGTTATTTTATGGGATCTCAGTCGTCATTTTAGCCTTGTTTTTAATGTTTCGTATGAGTACGACCTTAGCGATCGTCGTTGTACTTTCGACACCGATCATTTTCTTTGTGAACTGGTCTGTCGCAAAAGCCTCTCAAGCAAACTTTGCTTCACAGCAAAAAATCGTGGGTGATGTTTCAAGCTTTGTAACAGAGATGGTCGGCAATCAAAAAATCGTCAAAGCCTTCAATCGTGAAGCCGTCAATCAAACGAACTTTGAAACGATCAATGGCGAGTTGAATCTAAAAGGACAAAAAGCACAGTTCTCTTCCTCATTAACAAACCCATTATCACGTTTTGTCGATCATTTGGCTTATGTTGCTGTCGGTGGTGTTGGGGCTTACTTGATGCTTTCAGGAGATACTTTGGTTACGATCGGGATCATTTCCAGTTTTACGATCTATGAAAGTCAATTTACTAAGCCTTTTATCGAAATCTCTGGTATGATCACGCCGATCCAAACGGCTTTAGCTGGATTGCGTCGGACATTTGACTTATTAGCGGAATCAGAAGAAAGCGTCGAACCCGTAATCGATATGGAGATGCCACTAAAAGGTGAGATCACGTTTGAACATGTCGACTTTAGTTATGTCCCTGAACAAACATTGATCCAAGACTTTAACTTTGTCGCAAAACCGGGTGAAACGATTGCAATCGTTGGAAAAACTGGTGCTGGTAAATCCACGCTTGTGAACTTATTGATGCGCTTTTACGAAGTCACTGCTGGCACGATCTTGATCGATGGCACACCGATCGATCAAATGAATCGTGATCAATTACGACAAGACTTTGGCATGGTTCTACAAGAAACGTGGTTATTTGACGGTACACTTTATGACAATTTGACTTATGGTAATCCTGATGCTTCCGATGAATTGATCGAACATGCATTAAAGAAAACCTATATGTATGAATTTGTGGAACGGTTACCGTTAAAATTAGATACGCCAATCGGACATCAAGGGCTAAAAATCTCAGATGGACAACGTCAGTTACTGACGATCGCCCGTACGATGATCAGTCAGCCGACGATGCTGATTTTAGATGAAGCAACTAGTTCAGTCGATACATTGACGGAGAAGAAAATCCAGTCAGCCTTTTTAGAAATGATGAATGGCCGCACGAGTTTTGTGATCGCCCATCGTTTGTCAACGATCCGTAACGCTGATAAAATCCTCGTTATGGAAGCAGGACAAATCGTCGAACAAGGCAGTCACGATGAACTGCTCACACAAAAAGGCTTTTATCACGATCTATACCACGCACAGTTTCAGTCTTAAAAACAAAGAACCCCTCACCGTTCATGGTGAGGGGTTCTTTGTTAATTCGCTAATAATCCTAAATCTTGTTTCCACTGTAAGACGCATTTGACTGAAGCGTCCAATTGGCTTTCTGGGTAATCGCCATTTTCAACTGCTGCGATCACGACTGGGATCTGAACCGCATAGCTTGACGACATCACCAGGTCATTGCCTGCTTGTAATGCTTTTAAGCCTGCTTCATCTTGTGAGATAAAATCTGCTAGTCCAGCCATATCCATATCGTCTGTCATGATCACTCCGTTAAAATGCAACTCATCGCGTAAAAGCTTATGAACTGCAGGTGAGATCGAAGCTGGCTCAGTAGGATCGATACTAGACACGATATTATGACTGACTAAAATACTGTCTGCTCCGGCCTGGATTCCCGCAATGAATGGAACAAAATCGACTTGACGCAATTCATCTAATGAACGCGTATCAGTCACGATCTCGACATGCGAATCACGATTGTTTCCATAACCTGGGAAGTGTTTTAATGTCGAACCGACTTTTTCTTCTTTCAAAGCTTTAGTCACTGCCGTAACATAATCTGCTGTTAGTTTAGCATCTTGACCGAGCGTACGATCGTAGATAAAGGCTTCTGGATCCGTTGCAACGTCTGCGACCGGAAACAGACCAGTCGTGATTCCATAGCTGCGCAATAAGTCGGCTTTGGTTTTTGTATCTGCTACGATAGCGTCGATCCCGCCTTGTGCATAGAGCGTTTGCGGTGACGCAAAGGGTTCTGAAACCAACTGTTCATTCGTACTTAAACGACTGACCCAGCCACCTTCTTCATCTGAACCGATCAACATCGGGATCTTACTTGCTTGCTGATAACTTAAGATCTTGTCTTTTAACTGACGTTCAGTCAAGCCTTGGACATCGCGGCCAAACAAAACATAGCCACCTAGATCATATTCTTTGATATCCTCGATTTGTTGGACATCTGGTACTCGGGCAAAAAAGAGTTGTCCGACTTTTTCTTCGACTGTCATAGTCGCGATCCGTTCATCCAGTGTTTTGGGTTTGGCCGACTCGCTCGTTGTGGTGGTCGTTTCACTAGAAGTCGTCACTGTCGAGCTCTCTTTTGAAGTAGTTGGTTTTTCCTCTTCATGCATAAAGTACCACATCCCTCCGATCAAAAGGACGAACACGAGGACGAAACCCATAAATATTAGTGCTTTAGCGCCAGTTCCTTTCATGTTTCTCTCCTTTTATTCACTAGTTTCCCTACATTACGTTCGCACCTATTATACATGACAATACCGCCTGATGCCACAACACAAATAACGAAATAGCTAGGCTATCTCGTTATTTGTGTATGATTTCGTCGAAAAATCAATTTTTATTCAAAAAAACGTCGCATAATCTGTTCGTACGCATCGATAAATTGTAAATACGTATCGACATAGACAAATTCATCAACTTGGTGCGCACTTGCATTTCCTGGTCCACATACCACCACATGGATATCCGGATTGTATTCGACAAAGCGTGACGCATCTGTTCCACCAGCCACGCCAATGATCGGAACGCTTTCTCCTACAGCATCTTCGACGATCGTTTTTACTAGTCCTACGATCTTCGCTTTTGGATCGCTTTTTACTGGAAACGAACTTTGTAAGATGTGTAAAGAAAGTTTCGCTGATGTTTCTTGGTTGCAATTTTCGACTAACTCCGTGAGCTCTTTGATCAACGTCGTATTGTGGACTTCTGGAATCGTTCTGATTTTGGTCGTCATACTGGCAAAAGCCGGTACAGAATTGGCTTGTTCGCCACCATTGATCAGCGTTACGACTGGTGTCATCTCACCTAAGATGGTATCTTTTGTCGTGATCGTCGCAAAGTATTCTTGTTGCTTTTGGTAATAGTACATCAACGAATCGATAGCATTTTGGCCAAGTTCTGGCATCGAACTATGGGCTGCTCGACCATTGGCATGCACTTCATAGGTCAAAGACCCCTTATGCGCAATGAAAATAAAGCGTTGTTCGACATTGCCTTCTTCTTTGACCAACCCTTTTGGTAATGGCATTTTTAAGACGACTTCACGGCTTTCTCCACTCGGTTCACAGACGACCAAAGAATCGATATCATCCGCATAACCTAACTCTGCTAGTTGCTGTGCACCAAGCAACCCTAACTCTTCTCCAATCGTAGCCATTAACCGAATTTTACCTGGGATCTTGATCCCGCTCGTTTTTAAATTGATCATCGCAAGTACTGCGGCCATCAGACCGGCTTTCATATCCGTCACGCCGCGGCCAAACATGCGACCATGTTCGATCGTTGCTGAAAAAGGAGGATACGTCCAAGCAGATTCATCACCTGTAGCGACTACATCCATATGCCCATCAAAAGCCAAAACTGGACCATCTCCGTCACCAATCTCAGCAATTAAATTTACGCGTTCTGGTGTGTATTCGACACGAGTCGTTTCGATCCCATGCTCTGCAAATAACATTTCTAGATAATCGGCAACTCGTTTTTCTTGTCCATTGACCGTTTCTAAGCGGACGATCTCTTGTAGTTTTTGAATCGCTTGTTCTTCTCTCATCTTTTCAACATCCTTTCTATGCGTAGCTCTCACGCTTATTATAACGCAATTTGTGCAGTTGCGCTTAAAGATAACAATCGTCTTGCAAAATTGTTCGAAAAAAAGAACAGCACAATGGCTGCTCTTTTTTTAATAATCGATTTGTTCCATAATCCGTTTAATACTAAATCCTTTACCATGGACTTCACTTGCATTCATCGACACGATAAAGGCCTCACTATCGATTGCCAAAAGATGCTCACGGATCATTGAATAATCTCGTTCTTTGATCGTCGTCATCAGCAAGGTTTTCGGTGTTTTATCAAATCCACCTTCGATCGGGATACGTGTCACCCCTTTATCTAGTTGTTCCAACAAGGCTTGTTGCAATAATGGTGCTTTTTCGCTGATGATCAGCATATTTTTGTAGCGTCCTAATCCCGTTTGGACTGCATCGACTACTCGACCGATCGAAAAGAGACAAATCAATGAATACAAAACGATCTCTGTATCAAATACGATCAGTGCTGTTAAGATCACGAGTCCATCGACGATTGACATCGCTGCACCAATCGGGATCTTCGCATATTTATGAACGATCTGTGAGATGATTGCTGTACCACCTGTTGATGCTTCAGCACGAAAGACAAATCCCAATCCAACACCCGTTACGACGCCTCCATAGATCGTCGCTAAAAATAGATTATCCGTCAATGGGGCGACACCCGAGGTCAACCAGACAAAAAACGGATAACTCATACTTCCGTATATGGTCTTTAATCCTGTTTGTTTCCCCAAGAAAATAAAGCAGAGCACAAGTAGCGGAATATTAATCATATACAAGACGATCGCGATATTCCAATTGAATAACGCATGTAGTACGACAGCTAATCCATTCGCCCCACCTGCTACTAACAGATTAGGTAGCAAGATACTATTGATCGATAGTGCTAAAATAAAGGCACCGATCGTCACCAAAAAGATCTCGCGAAAACGCATATTTTCCATTAATTTTTTCATGAAACTCCTCCTATGATTCCGTTTTAGGCAAAGAAAAAAAGAAATCGACTTCTTAAACAGAAGGATTTCTTTTATTTATAGTGCTTAAGTTGTGTTGCCTAATGATTTCTTTCATATCTTAACTGCTTTTCACTACTTTGTAAATATCTATCGAGTGACTCTTTTAGAATTCTCACGAAATAAGCTATACTAGTATTTGGAGGTGTACGATGATTTTAAAAATGAACTCTGACCAACTAGAAGATGTTTTAACGATCTGGCTAGATACCAATCAAGATGCCCATGATTTTATCCCAAACAACTATTGGCAACAACAACTACCTGCAGTGCGTGAAGCGATGAAGACAGCTGAGATCTATGTCTATCAACACCATAGTGAAATCGTAGGTTTTATCGGTCTTGTTGACACCTACCTTGCCGGTTTGTTTGTTTCAAAATCAGCTCAACGACACGGTATCGGACACGCTTTGATCAACAAAGCTAAAACGATCGCTCCCTCACTAACACTAGCGGTTTACGCTAAAAATCAGCAAGCTTTTCGTTTTTATAGTAAAGAAGGCTTTGCCGTCATCGGGAAAAGTCAAGATTCAGCGACCGGTGAATACGAATACCAAATGGAGTGGACTTATGACTAGTCCACTCCATTTATTCTGAAAGCTCAGCTAAGATCGTACATGGTCCACTATCGATTCCTTTAATGAGTAAAGGTAACGCGTAGACACGTTTTATATTCGTCAAGTCTTCGTCTAATTTCATATCTTCGATCAACAAGATCGCACGTCCATCTTCTCGTCCTAATCCTAAAACAGTTTGATGAAAGGCTACTCCATGTGGTTCCATCGTTTGCCCACCACCTGCTGAAGGAAGATCCATTCCGATCGCACGTAAGTTCTCGAATGTCATGAAATACTCACCTGCATCTTTAGTAAATCCTGGATTATGTTGGCCATAACGATAGGCATCGCTACGATAACGATAAAACCCTGTCCGTACAATCAAAAGATCCGCTTCTTTGATGATTTCTTCAAATGGTTCTAGATCTTGTTTAGTGATCAATTCATCGTCTTGTTTTTCTAAATCGATCACTCGGACTTGTTCGTAAACGAATGTGTCAATTGGGTATTCCCATAGTTGTTTTCCTTCCGGATTGAAATGATTCGCTCCATCCATATGCGTGCCACTGTGATTGACCGACATATGGAACGATTGATTAAATTTATCTCCTTTATCCGTTGAAGAATGCGGCCAAATCATGACCGGCGGATTGTCGGTAAATCGTGGCGTGTCGACACCAAGCGGATAAGATAATGCGATACGTTTCATAAGCATTCTCCTTTCTTTTTTTTCAAAATAACATGAGGATTTATCATCCGTCAAACCATACCTTTGTTATTTAAACAATAAAAAAACAAGCAGCAACCTGCTTGTTTGATAAGCCTTTTATAGTAGTTTAATGAAGATACTGGCAATTACGATCGACGTGATCGAAACAGTCGCAAATCCTGCTACTAACATTTTTGGCATGAGGTGTGCCGTTAAATATTCGGTTCCCTCTTCTGTTTCGGCTAGCTCTTTGATAACATCGTTTGTCAAAATGAAATCAGCAGAAAACCCAAACAAAGCCGTCAATGCTGTAGCCAGTGCCATTTCTTTGCTGTAACCAAAGAATTTATGTATCAAGCGGGTCATGATCCACATACCAATGATCACTAAGATCATCAAGGTGAAGATCTGTGGAATAAAATGAAGTAACGTACTTGGTGTCGTCGTGCTTAATTGCGAGAAGATATAAGCCGTTAGGCCATAGATCAACCAATTGAAGACACCAGCTTTTTGTAATACATTGGTTTCAAGCAACCCAAATTGGCTAAAGACGATCCCTAACAATAAACACAAAATATTGGCATTGACTGCATGTTGCAAGATGATCGAAAGTGCATTCACCAACACGATCACAAGATCAACTCGGGCTAAGGCAAGCAGGTGTCCGGTACTGTTTCGGTAAGGTATCGATCCGTTTCGTTTTTTCGATTGGTAGTGTTTCAATCTCGATTGTTTGTTGCTGTGCTTGTTTGGTTTTCAATTAGGCTTTTAATCGCTTGCCTTCTTTTTTGAGTAGCATCGCCGTGATTGGATACCCCAATAACCCATGAAACATTAGTATATAGATTGGCAATGCCGCTAGCGTATCTAAATTCATTGCTTTTAAATTATCCGATATCAATAATGCGGCAACTAGTCCTCCGACTAACGGTGGCACGGAAGCAATCACCGTACGAAAATCAAAAATCATCGTACCGATCGTCAAACATAACGCGATCGTACCACAGACGCCTAAGAGTGCAATCACGATCGCTTTCCATTGATAGACTAACTGACGTAGATCCATTTTTGTATCTAAATGCACAAGTGTCAACGGCACACAAATTTTAGCAAATGTCATACCAAATCCAACTTGTTCGACCATATCTTTTGGGAAAATGTCCAAAATCCCAAAACAAATAAAACGGCTGTAATAAATAGTGACGGCACGACTGCTTTCGTTTTCGTCGATGCCCATTCTCCAATAAAGAGCATACTCATGATCAAAGTAAAACTAACAAATAATCCTATAAAATTCTCCTCTCCAAAATTCGAACATACTGTAGTTTTATCTATCCGTCAATAGTTTGTGAATAATCACATTTGTTTTATTTTCGAAAAAAAAACCACTCGTGGATGTGTCGAGTGGTTTTTCGATTTATGAATTTAATTTTACAGCCGCACGTCGAACGATGCGATCAAGTGTTGTCACGCTACCAAAGAAGTAGACTAAACCAGTTTGGATCGGGAAAAAGATGACCGTTTTAAGTAAACGGGGTCCCCAGATCACCCAACTAAACAATGGCTGTCCATACATGATCGATAACCAAATCGGGGTCAAACATAGATTGATCAATAACGTGATGGTCAACACACACCCTAATGCACGTTTGAATGTGACTGGTTTTTGATAAAAGAACCAACCATAAATGACTCCAGCTAAAAATGCATTAAATGTGAAGCCAATAAAAAAGGATGATTTCGCAAATAGTGCCATCCCTAAAAAGTCAGCTAACACACATCCGATCCCAGTCCATAAAGGACCAAACAGCATCCCCATGATCATAGTTGGAACAAATGAAAAGCTGATTGTTAGAAATTGTGTTTCAATCCCCAACATTTTCCCGACGATCGCAATAAGCGCGATTAAGATTCCCATTAAGGCAATCATGCGGGCATTTAATTTCTTGATATTCATTTTGAGCATCTCCTTAGCGAGTTGCTACACACGATATGCAGCGAATGCGAAGACAAAACCGCGGATCTTCATCCTTCGTCCAATAGGCAACATCCCATCCTTTTGGCACTTAACGCTTTATCTCCTACTCTGATTTTTTGTGAAGTGACTTCACACGTTCACTATACCATGCTGTACTTTGAACAACAATCGTTTTTTTCATGAGTTTTCTAATTTTTTTCGAGATTTATTTCAGAAAATGTTCGGCTTTGCGCTTTTGCTTTTGCAAATACAGGAACGCTAAACAAGCGACTAAGGTTTTTAGCGATGATAAAAGCCAAAGTAAAATCGATCATACTATGTAAGATACCACCTACACCCAGTAATCCAAAAAGAAAGCCAAAAAAGTTTTGATCGATTGCAGCACCACTGATCGAACCGGTCGCATAAAAGGCCCATACCATCGTAACTTCTGCTAGTACATGGATCAAGGCCATCACAAAATTAAACAATTGAAAGCGAATAGGATGACTGACAGTTTGTGGATAACGATTCAAATAGATTGCACCGATCACAGCAAATACAACATGAGTCAATGCTCTAGCTGCAATGATCAACGGGGTCGTCATCAAAAAACCAAACGTCGTCCCTAAGGCAACGGCAAGTGCCATCATCGGTGAAAAAAACATCGCCAACATGACTGGAACATGACTAGCGAGTGTAAATGAAGCTGGACCGATCACGACTTTAGGCATCACCATCGGAATCAAGATACCCATTGCGATCAATAAAGCAGCGATTGTCAGTGAACGAACAGAACGAGTTTTCATACATTGCTCCTTAATGTGTCAAGACACTTTTGATACTTCATATTGTACGCACAATCTTCTTAGGTGTCAAGACAGTTAAAGAATCAAAAAAAGAAGCTATGACAGATTTCTGTCATAGCTTTTGTTAACGCAAGGCTTCCATCGCATTACTTAAACGTGCAAATTCTTCTAAACTCAATGTTTCCCCTCGTCTTGACGGATCGATTTGCGCTTCATCTAAGCTTTTTTGTAGCCAAGCTTTGGTTGCTTCATCTTTACCATAATAGCTTTGTAAGTTATTCCATAAGGTTTTACGACGTTGTAAGAAACCTGCTTTGGTTAATTTGAAAAAGGCTTTTTCATCCGTGACCGAAACCGCAGGCGTTTCGCGTCTAGTTAACTTTAAAATCGCAGAATCAACGTTTGGTTGCGGTACGAAAACCGTTTTTGGAACAATAAAGGCAACTTCTGCATGCATATGGTATTGAACAGCAATCGAGAGCGAACCGTATGCTTTTGTCCCAGGTTTAGCAGAGATTCGATCTGCAACTTCTTTTTGCATCATCACGACCATTTCCGCGATTTGAGCTTTCGATTCTAAAAAGTGCATCATGATCGGTGTCGTAATGTAATAAGGCAAGTTGGCTACGACTTTTATCGGTAAATTTTCTTTGAATTGCTCATTAAAGACCGTAGCGACATCTGCTTTTAAAATATCTTGGTGGATCACAGTCACATTATCATAAGGAGATAACGTATCTGCTAAAACTGGGATCAAGCGATCATCGATTTCAAAAGCCAATACTTGATGTGCATGTTGTGCTAGATGCTCGGTCAAAGCCCCGATTCCTGGGCCTACTTCGACTGCATTTGTATGTTCATCGATCTGAGCTGCTTCGACGATCTTTCGTAAAATATTTGGATCGGTCAAAAAGTTTTGCCCTAAACTCTTTTTAAATGTAAAGCCATGTTTAGCTAAAATCTCTTTTGTTCGAGACGGTGTTGCGATTTCGCGATATTCGTTCACAAATTTTCCTCCACTTGTTTCATTGCGTCTTTAAACGTTGCTTCATCGATTCGAAACATTGCCAAGCGCTTTTCCAATTGTTTACCATTAGTATACCCGATGCGTAGTAGATCCCCTAGCGCTTCACGACGTTCTTTGGCTTTGTCACCTGCAATCAAGCCATATGCCATCAAAGTAGCACGATCGATCACTGTTTCTTCTGCCTTATCGACTGGAGTAACGACTTTTTGTAAAGCCTCTAAGATCGCCGCATCACTCGCATGTTCGACACCTAAGCTACCACCTTTTTTCTTTGGGACAGCTTGATCACGTGGCAAAAACGCATGTTTTGCATCAGGGATTTCAGCCATGATCGTTTTCCGAATTTTTTCACCCGAAAAGTCGGGATCGGTAAATACGATCACGCCTCGTGTTTCTTGTGCATGGGCGATCCGTTCTAAAATCTGATCATTGATCGCTGAGCCAATCGTTTCGATCGTATCCACTTCTAGTACTTGGCGTAGACGTCTCGTATCATCTTTTCCTTCAACGACGATCACTTCTTCAATTTTTAATTTAGACATGCTACTCACCGATCCTAAACAAGCGACGTGCATTTTGAGTCGTTTGATTCGCTACTTCTTCCACGCTCATCTCACGCAAAGCCGCAATCTCGTCGACTACATATTTGGTATAACCAGGTTCATTGCGTTTGCCACGAAATGGGACTGGTGCAAGATAAGGCGCATCCGTTTCGACCAATAAACGATCTAACGGTACGACTTGTGCAGCTTCTTTGACTTCAAGTGCTTTTTTAAACGTCACGACACCACTAAACGAAATATGCATGCCAAGATCTAAAAATTTCTTCGCCCATTCTCCATCGCCGCTAAAGCTGTGCATGATTCCACCGATATCTTGGATCTTAGCTTCTTTTAAAATCGCATAAGTATCTTCCATCGCATCGCGCGTGTGGATGCTGATTGGCAAGTTAAATTCTTTGGCGATCTCAATTTGGCGTTTAAACACTTTGGCTTGGACTTCTTTAGGATCTTCCATCCAATAATAATCCAATCCGATTTCGCCTAAAGCCACGACTTTGGGCAATGTCAATTGACGGTATAATGTCGTTTCGATTTCTTTTGTATAGCTTCCAGCTTCTGTCGGGTGCCAGCCGATAATACTATAGATCCCGTCATAACGTTGACTTAATTCTAACGACTTTTCAATAGTCGGCGTATCAAATCCAACAACGGCCATTTCAGTGACACCTAATGTATGCGCACGGTCGATCGTTTCATCGATCTCATCTTGGAACCGTTCAGCATTTAAATGGGTATGCGTATCAAAAATCATCTATGTTCCTCCTTAATTCTCTTCCATACAATAGCATATTTTGACAAATTTCTAAATGGAAAGCTCTGATTTTCAAGAAAATCTCAGTCCTAGGAACGATGGCAAAAGTCTAGGCATTCTTTATACTAAATGAAAAGGAGATGGTTTCTTGAATCGATTGCTAACGCGTATCAAAACACTTATTCAAGCACCCAAAACAAAACAAGAAGCAGTAGGTAGTTGGAGTCACTGGTCCTTGTTTATTTTATTCGGTTTGCTTTGTATCGTGCCATTTTGGGGCAAAGGTTTGATCCTATTGGCATTACTTGGGCTCGTTGCATTGATCAATGGTCCGATGCTATTTGTATTTGGAATGATCTATACGGCATTATTTAGCTTGTTCCCTCCACTTGCCTTACTGTTTAGTTTGATCTTATTGATCCGCGAAACTTTTTTCTTTGTGCGCAATTGGCGCTTTGGCTTACTAGCCAGTTATTTTTATGGTATGCCGGTTTTGTTCACCTTGCTTTTGACCCACTCACCTTATCCGATCATTGTGACCAAACTCATTTTATTGTGTCTTAGTCTTTTGATCTTATATGCTTTGAGTGCGCTCGTTTATACTCGATCGTTTAATAGTCATGGTTTGTTTTGGAATGTGATCAGTATTCCATATGATGTGCTACTATTCTTGATCCCTAAACGATTTTCTAAACGTTTCTCTCGACAAACGCATCTTTCCCCGGCGCGAAAGCATTTTAAATAATATATGTATTTTTTAGTAATCGATCAAATCTTTTTTGTTTTGTTCGATTGCTTTTTTTGTGATTTTCGCCTATTCTAAGGTTATCTATTAATTCTAGTTAAGGAGCGCTTTTTGCATGATCTTCTTTTATATTTGTCTCCTTCTGCTCGTTGGTTTTCTAGTATATATCTTTGTTATCGAACCTAGCCGCTTGCTTGAAACGCATTATTTTATCCGTAAAGATAAGAAAAAAGTCTTGGATATTACAAGCGCAGCTGATCTTTATCAAGGAAAAACTAGTATCGTACTAGCGCAGATCAGTGACCTCCATTTTTCACGATGGTATCCACCGCGAAAACTCAACCGTGTGATCAAACAGCTACTTGTGACAAAACCCGATATGATCATCTTTACTGGGGACTTGATTTCAAACTACGCTCGTTGGCCACAACGCAATACCAAGAAATTGATCGAAAAGTTAAAAAAACTCCATGCACCACTAGGAAAGTTTGCGATTTTAGGCAACCACGATTATGCCCATGATGGCCAATACTTTGTTCGTGAAGTCTTAAAAAAAGCCGATTTCCAGTTACTTGTAAACGAACAAGCTTATTTTACAAATGATGATGTGTCTTTAACAATCGTTGGGTTAGATGATGCTTTGAAAGGTCGTCCTAGCTATAAGTATCAACAAACATTTGCCGATTGGCATATCTTACTGACTCACGAACCAGACAGTGTCGAAGATATCCCACATATCGATCGGTTTGATCTCGTCTTAGCCGGACACAGCCATGGTGGCCAGATTCGTTTGCCACGTTATCGACCGACGCATAAAGGATCCACAAAATTCACCCACGGATTGTATTTGTTAGCTGAAAAGACATTGCTGTCTGTAAACACGGGTATTGGGATGACTGCTATCCCAGCACGGTTAGGTGTCCCACCAACCGTTACGTATTATCATCTAGAAAAAGAAGAAAAAGCTGCCGTTTTAGTCTCTAAAAAACAAGGATCTAAACCACGTAAAAAAAGTGAGCGAGTCTAAACTCGTTCACTTTTTTTGCATTAACCCTTGTGCGATCTTCGTAAGGTTCCATTCCATCATCGCATAATAGCTATCACCAGTTTCACCCGGTTTTGCGATCGAATCGGTAAACAATTCACTATAGATTGGTTTATCGGTTTGTCGTGCAATGCTTTCCATCGGTTTTCTCGAAACACTCGTTTCAACAAATACCACCGGCACTGGACTATCTATCAAGCGATCGACTAGATCTTTTACTTGTTGTGGAGTCCCTTCTTGTTCCGTATTGATTGGCCAGATATACGCAAACGGGATCTCATACGCTTTAGAAAAGTATTGGAACGCCCCTTCACTCGTGACGATCAACCGATTTTCCGCAGGGATCTGCGCGATTTGTTGACGTATCTCATCATCTAATGTTTGTAATATTTGGTTATACTGTTGTGCATTTTGCTCATATTCATTTTGATGATCTGGATCTTTTTGGCTTAATATGCGGGCGATCTCGGTAATATACTTTTGTCCATTTTCAAGCGCTAACCAAGCATGTGGATCTAGTTGCGCTTCAGTCTGTTCAAGACTCCCTTCAATGTACAAAGGCTCTACTGTACGACTTGCGGCAAAATAATCTTGATCAGCTTGTTTATGCGTTGTCTCCATTAATTTTTGAAACCAACCATCACTTCCAGCTTCTAGGTTTAATCCATTGTAAACAACCACATCTGCTTCACTTACTTTTACGATATCTTCTGGTAACGGTTCATGTTCATGAGGATTTTTTCCGACTGGAACTAATGAATGGACCTGTACATGATCTTGTCCAACTTGTTGAACCAAATCATACAAAATCGAATTTGTGACAACGACCGATAGCTTGTCATTTTTTAGCGTCGCGGTTTGAAAAAATAATAAACTACCTAAACCAATGACCGCACTTATCACACCCACACTACGCCATATCTTGACTTGTTTCAATTGATGTTTGGGTGAAAAGACAAAGGCGAACACAAACTGCGCAGCTGCAAATAGCACGATACTTGAACCGGCGGACAAATTGTAAACATACCCAATCCACAATCCAAAAAAAGACGCGCTCGCTCCAAAAAAGGCTGCGAGAGTTAACATGTAATGCAGACGTTTACTAAATAAAAAAGCTGTTGCTGCTGGTGTGATCAATAGCGAAACGACTAGCATCGTGCCGACACTTTGCATCGCGGTGATCGATACGATCGTCAGTAATAACATCAAAAGATAATGAAACCATTGAACTTTGATCCCACTCGCTTTAGCCATCATCGGATCAAACGAGGTCAAAAATAAGGGTCGATAGCAAACGACCAATACACTCACTACCAAGATCGCGATCCCGATCGTTTGCCACATTTCTTGTTTTGTTACCGCTAGAATGTTTCCAAACAATACATGGAATAAATCAGTTGAACTGTTGGATACACCGATCAAGATGACACCCAATGCTAAGAAACTGCTAAAGGTAATCCCAATTGCTGTATCTTGTTTGATCACGCTTTGACTTGAGATAGAAGAAATCAAAAAAGAAGCCACGATCCCAAAACAAAGTGCTCCCCAAAAATAAGAGATGCCAAAGATATACGATAAGGCAACACCAGGTAAAACGGCATGTGAGATCGCATCACCCATCAAAGACAATCCTCTCAAGATAATAAAACATCCTAGCATACCTGATACGATCCCAATGGCTAATGCCGTCACGAGAGCATGTTGTAAAAACGTATATTGTCCTAAAGCCTCAAAAAAAATCATGAGCTCCCCTCCTGTAAGATCATCGTTTGTGTGCCATAAGTTTTTGTGATCCACTTTGGAATGAATACGTCTTTAGTTTTGCCATATGTGATCAATCGTTTATTCATCAATATGACTTCATCAAAATAGTCGTTTACTTTTCCTAGATCATGATGGACGATAAAAATGTACGTTCCTTGATCACGCAACTGTCTTAAAACATTCATAATCAGTTCTTCGCTATTGCGATCGATCCCAACGAATGGTTCATCTAAAAAAATCACTTTCGCTTGTTGGACTAACGCTCGTGCCACTAAAACGCGTTGGAATTGCCCTCCTGATAATTCACCGATTTGCCGCAATGAAAATGACTCCATCTCGACTTTTGCTAATGCTTGATCGACTTTTTGCCATTCCGATTTCGAGATCTTTTTATAAAATGGGCGATTTGGATACAACCCTAATGAAACACATTCTCTTACTGTAATCGGAAACGTTCGATCGATTTCAGCTTTTTGTTCGACATAAGCGATATATTGGCGCAATGCAGTGATTGCTTGTTGATCGATCTTTGCTTGACCTGTAGCCGGAACCAGTTGTAATATCCCTTTGATCAAGGTCGATTTCCCCGCACCATTTGGCCCTAATATCCCGATCAAAGCTGGTGTTGCTATCGATAAAGACACATGATCTACAGCAAATTCATCTTTACGATAACGGACACTGATATCGTTTAATTCAATCATTATTTTCCTCCCTTTTAGTTTAAACTTTATTTTTTAGGTTAACCTAAACTTTTGATTCAGTATACCTTTATTTTGCTATTTTTTCAAGATTCGTAGTATTTTTTTATTCTTTTGAAATTTACTATAAAAAAGTAAGAGCTTATTTATTGTAAGTTATAAAAAAATAGTGTATGCTAAGTTCAGTTAAAAAATTAAAGATTAAGAATAGGTGGAAAAAATTCTATGAAAAACGTATTAGTCGTAAAAGGAAACAACCGTCCAGATGGAACTTCAACTGCAATGTATAACACATTTGTAGAAAATTTAGATGCCACAAAAGTAAACATCGATACATTTGATGTATTTGCTCAAGATATGCCTTATATCGGTCAAACATTATTTGATGCTTTTGGTAAAATGGCGACAGACAAACCATTTACAGATGCTGAACAAAAATTAATGGATATTCGTGAAGTCGTTCAACAAAAATTCTCTAAAGCAGACGTTGTAGTTTTTGCCTTCCCAATGTGGAACTTAACGATCCCTGCAGCATTACACACGTTCATCGACTACATCTTCCAAGCTGGTTACACATTCTCATACAACCAAGATGGAACAATGAACCAATTACAAGCAGGTAAAGAAATCATCTTACTTAACGCTCGTGGTGGAATTTATTCTTCTGGTGATGCAGTTGCTATGGAAACTGCTGTAACTTACATGGAAAAAACTTTTGGTGGTATGTTCGGTATGAACATCACAGACACAGTGATTATCGAAGGACACAATGCTGACCCTTCTAAAACAGCTGAAATCGTTGAAGCTGGTTTAAACCGTGTAGCCGAAGTTGCTAAATCTTTATAATTTTATTGCTTAAGGTAGGCGCTAGATCATTCTAGCGCTTATTTTTTTGTTTTCTAAACATTTTGACGTACACTAGATAAAAAACTACTACACGGAGCGTGAATCATGGACATCAAAACGAGTGTGCAAATCCAAAAAGAATATTATTTAAGTAACCAGACTCGACCGCTAGCTTTTCGATTGATGCAATTAAAAAAACTGGAACGAGCGATCAATGAAAAAACGGACGAATTGTATCAAGCCTTTGAACAAGATCTACATAAGTCAGCTTTTGAAACATATGCCACAGAAATCGGCTTTGTTTTACAAAGCATTCGTCAAACACGTAAAAAATTAGCCCGTTGGATGCGTCCCAGAAAAGCAAAAAATCCAACTTATCTTTTAGGTGCATCAAGCTATTCGATTTTTGAACCACTAGGCACTGTTTTGATCATCGGTCCATTTAACTATCCTTTCCAACTTGTGATCGAACCTTTGATCGGTGCCATCGCAGCTGGGAATACAGCAGTCATCAAGCCATCAGAGTATACGCCAAATGTCACCAAAGTCATTAAAAATATGCTCGCAACCATTTTTGATCCTGAGTTCGTTACAGTAATCGAAGGTGAAGTAAAAGAGACGACAGAACTATTGGCTCAACCGTTCGACCATATCTTTTTTACTGGTAGTCCTGCTGTTGGGAAAATCGTGATGAAAGCTGCAAGTCAGCATTTGGTTCCTGTAACGCTTGAACTAGGCGGAAAAAGTCCAGCGATCGTCACAGAGAGCAGTGAACTCAATACAGCTGCTGAAAAGATCGCTTGGGGAAAATTTGTCAATGCTGGTCAAACTTGTGTCGCACCTGACTATGTACTTGTAGAAGAAAGCATCGCACACGATTTTATACGTGAGTTGACACTCCATTTACAAAAATTTTATGGTCTTGAACCTAAAAAAAGTCCAGATTTTGGGCGTTTAGCAACGGAAAAACACACCTCGCGCTTTGTTGAACTATTGCAACAAACGAATGGAAAAATCGTTTTAGGTGGTGAGATCGATGTCCCGTCTCGCTTTGTCGCACCCACGATCGTCACAGAATTAACATTTGAGGATGCGTTGATGCAAGAAGAACTTTTTGGTCCAGTTCTGCCGATCTTGACCTATTCAAAACATGCGTTTGAAGAAGAAGTGATTCGACCGATCCAAAAACTCGAAAAACCACTCGCCCTATATCTCTTCACTAAAGAAAAAAAAGCCGAAGATCTCGTCTTGGCTAATCTAAGTTTTGGTGGTGGTGTGATCAATGATACCTTACTTCATCTAACGAATGAGTATCTTCCTTTCGGTGGTGTTGGCCAATCTGGCATGGGACATTATCATGGTCACTATAGCTTTTTGACATTCTCACATCGAAAAGCGATTGTAAAAAAACGCGAGTTACCAAAATTAGCGATGCTTTATCCACCTTATACCAATAAAAAGTTTGCCTTGATCAAAAAATTTATGAAATAAGTTAAGTTTTGCTTTTTTTTCAAATTTTTCTAGACCTTACTCGTGAACTTCTTTACTATAGAGATAAGAATGTATTTAAAGGAGCGAATTTCTTTTGGCACTGATCGATTTTATTATCCATATCGATGCTCATCTTTTAGCATTGGTCAATCAATATGGTTGGGGCGTTTATCCCCTATTATTTTTAATTATCTTTGTAGAAACCGGCGTAGTTATCTTTCCTTTTTTACCAGGTGATTCTCTACTTTTTGCAGCAGGAGCATTAGCTGCTGTCGGCAGTAGTGTACTCCATCTTCCCACCTTGTTTTTGACTTGTGTCGTAGCAGCGATTTTAGGTGATTTATTGAATTATTGGCTTGGTCGAACATTTGGATTGAAGGTCTTATATGATGGAAAACTCTCTCGTTTTATTCGACAAGAAGAAGTCGAAAAAGCGGAGCATTTCTTTAATGAAAAAGGAAAGCATACGATTTTTATCGGACGTTTTTTACCTTTCGTTCGTACCTTTATCCCATTCATCGCTGGAGCTAGTCAGATGAGTTGGCGCTTGTTTAGCTTTTACAATATCGTCAGTGCGATCTGTTGGTCAGCGATCGGGTTGTTCGCAGGCTATTTCTTAGGATCGATTCCATTTATCAATGAACACTTCTCGATCATTATGATCGGAATCATCCTCGTATCACTTGTTCCAATTCTTGTAACGATCATTAAAAATCGTAAAGTACGCACATCTAAATAAAAAAGTGGTGGCTTATTTTTGAAGGAGTTGCTTTTAGAAGACCGTTTATAAGATGTTTAGGCAGTGTGACAGCGTGCTGTCACATCTCCTTTATTTTTTGGCAAAATGTTGGACTACGATAGTTTGTGTAGAGGTTTCAAAAACACCTACCCCCACTTGGTCAAAAAATTCCGTTTCCATCATTTCACGATGACCTTGTTGACTATTACTTAAATTAGTAATGGAAAGTTTAGCACTTGTTTCAATCGACTCTTGATGTGGAATCAAGGCGATATTTTCTGAATAATCTGAAAAATCTGTGATGGCCAAATTTTGATAAAGTGACGCAAAGCTTTGTCCATTCGGTCGTAGATGTTGCGCTAACTTTTGTTGATCAGCATAGCTAGTATCAAACGTACTGATTTCTTTTGCCCGTAGATACGCACCTGTATCCAGACGCGTTTCATGCTGTAACAGCGGTTTGCCTTTTTCCAGACGATAGGTCGCTAATTGCGTATATACCGCTTGACTGATTGCTATTTCACGCGTAGTCGGTTGCGCGTTTAGCAATTCACTTGAAACGGCATACCAAGCGATTCCTTCATCTTGCCAGCCCGCTTTAACTAACAGATCGATTTCGTTTTGACTGGTCGTATAGTGATGGCTACCTGAAGTCGCGTACTTGTTATACGCTCGATAGACTGGTGTACCGCTAGCTAATGCGTACCAACCAACTCCTTCATCTTGCCAACCTAATTGAACCAAATGATTTTTTTCACTTTCCGAACTCGTGTAATGATGATCCCCTGCTTTTCGATTGTATACCCGAAAAACCGGGATGCCTGCTACTGGAGCTTCAAATGCTTCTCCTTCGTCTTGCCAACCTAGATCGATCAATGTCTGACGTTCCACAGCAGAAGCCGTATAAAAATGTTCTCCACTATTTTGATTATACAAACGAGACATCATCTGTGTTTCTTTTGCTAAAACGGGTTTGGTTGACATGAAACTTGTCGCCATCACTAACACTAATACTAGTCCATAACGCTTCATAGCGTACTCCAATATTTTTTATAGTAATACATATGGACGACACCGACACCTAATAATACTACTAGAACCAATCCTATTGGAACTAAACTATTGGGAACTAAATAGCTGACAAAGGCAACTGCACTTACCAAGATCCCTCCGATGATCAAGCCACTAAACTGCAATAAAACGAGACCAAATGTTCCAGCTCCTCTTGAAAACAACTGTGTTAGATCGGTCCAATGACTAGAAAACAAGCGGAAGTCGCGCCAAAAATAGACTTGTGAAAAAATCGTACTACCGATCAAGCCACCGATCATAAAGGCGATCAATAAGATCAAAGGCATATGAAAAACAAAATACGCTACGATCATCAGTAAAAAGGTGATCCCAAACTGCACGCTAAGGCCAAATAAAAATTTTTGTCGTAGATAGTAACCAATCGAGATCGGTGTAGCATAAATATAAGGATAATTTTCTTTATCTAATGACAAGATGATCGCAACAAGTGAAACAGGTGTAGTCACTAAATAACTCACTAACATCCCCGCATAAACCAAAGCTGCACTATATTGAAAAGACAGACCACTTAGATCGACCGTACCACTAGCCCCAAAACTAATAAAGAAAATGATTGGAAAGACAACCGATCCTGAGAACACTTGTAACAATAGATTTGGATCTTTGATCAACTGTAAATTGTACGACCATACTGACACTCCACACGACTAAAGTCGTGGGGTTCTTAGGTAATACATCCTAACGGACGTAAATTGACTAAGCGATCCCCGAAAGTCCTTCGGTTTTAATATTTATGCTTGCATTGATGTCTCTATCATGCAGTGTTCCACAATTTGAACAGACCCATTCACGAATATCGAGTTCTTTTTTACCGTCACTGTGACCGCAAACAGAACAAAGCTGTGAGCTTAGGAAGAAGCGGTCTACCTTAACTAAAGTGCGACCTTTCCACTGGCATTTATAGTCCAATTGTCGAACGAACTCACTCCAAGAGACATCTGAAATTGACTTCGCTACTTTATGATTTTTCACCAATCCTTTTACATTCAAATCTTCAATACAAATGATTTGGTTCTCATCAGTAAGTCGTGAAGAGAGTTGATGTAAAAAGTCAATACGTTGATTGGCTATTTTCTCATGGATACGAGCAACTTTTACTTTCTGTTTTTGGTAGTTTCGGCACTCCTCGAGTTTTCGGTTGTGTGCTTTCGCCACTTCTAAACGTCTAGAAAGTTTTCGTTGTTCACGTACCAACCGTTGTTCAAGAGAACGGTAAAATCGTTTGTTGTCGTTTTTTTCTCCTGCGGAGGTGATGCAGAAATGAGTTAAGCCTAAATCTAATCCAATTGATTCTTTCACAGGTTCTTTTTTGACATTCTCAGTGTCCACTAAGAATGTTGCGAAATATTTCCCTGATTTGGTCTGGCTGATCGTAACGTTCGTTAGTTTCCCGTTGAAACGCAATGCTTCTGCCATTTTGACCCAACCGACTTTAGAGACATAGAAGTATCTACCATTGACTTTCATACCTACGGCCGTTCGATAGGATTTCTTTGAGGTTTTTTTACTCTTAAATTTAGGAAATCCAAATTTAGAGTTGAACGTATGTTTATACGCCTTATTCAAATCCATATTGACTTGACTTAATGGCTGAGCTTCGACTTCTTTTAACCACGCAAACTCTGCTTGCTTTTTCAGTCCAGCGTAGGTCAGTTTATTTTCAATGTATTCAGGATTTTCTTTTTTCATCTTGTAGTTTGTGATCCGCTGGTCGAGTAAAAAATTCCAGTAAAAACGGACACAACCAAATGTTTTTTGAAATTGAACTTCCTGTTTTGGATTGGGATAGATTCTGATTTTATGGGCTTTCTTCATTTCTGCACACCTCCTGTCTGTATACCTTAAGTATACAACAAACCGCTTCAGAAGGCTGTTTTCAGCATAAATACTAAATAGAACTTAAGACTTTCATGTGGAGTTTGTTCACGCAAGTTCGCGACTTCTTACGCAGTTCTCTGATGAACTTCTTACACTTTCATGCAAGCACAGACTATATCTTATCCTTCAACTTTACTTGTTAAGGCGAAACCACTTCGAGTCGCTTGACTCTACTTCCCTCAAGAGGAATAGTCGTTGAACCTTCCTATTTCTAGGCTTGGCTGCTGATTTCCGATTGTACAAGCACGTAGGATTTAACCCTATGCCATCTAACGAATTTTTTCTGCTTTCGCCACGTTCACGCTTGGGTTTAACATCCCTACGTTGTCGTTTCGTTAGCTTTACGGATTTCCAGCAATTCAGTTTCTTCATTGGACCATACGAGCTTTTGCATGGTCACTAAATGCAAGTTTCCCTACATTCTTACAGTACGTTTACGGGCTATCATCCCACCATTAAACTAGTGAGTTTTCTCGCCCGCAAATTCTATAATTTCGTCACACTTTGTGCTGGTTTAATTTTACGTGTCGGATTCCCTTCTATTGTCGAGATTTCAATCAATTCTTCGTAAAAATGAGGTAGGATAAAAAAACGTAAAATCAACGAAAGAACAAGTATTAAGACCACCATGATGCTAATAGACATCAAACTGGCTGTAGAAGTAAATTGCGTCGTAATATAAAACAATGGCATGAATAACACAATCTTAGGGGTTTGACTGACTTCATCTAGACTACTAGAGCGATTAAAAAATAAAATTCCTACGATCACTAGACCTGTCGTGATCAGTAATAACGCTGATGTCACGATTTTTTTGTGTTTTTTATAAAAAGAGGTCTTGGCTAATCCAAAGACGAGAATACTCGAAAGAAAATACAAGATCAATAAACAACAAATAAACAAACAAATCCCGATACATACAGCAAGGACCACAGGCATGCCTGCACTGAGGCTACTAAGTAAAAACAAAATAAAAATCGGCAATAAAAAGGGAACGACCGCTAGACTGACTACGATCAACTTCGCGGTAAAAATCGTCCATTGTTTAAATGGCAACGGCAAATAGGCAGGAATATCTCGGCTTTCTAAAAACACATTTAAAATCGCACTGATCGTTTGTGATAAACCTAAAAGTCCAAAAAGACCTACAAAATAAGTAAACAACTCAGGCCGCTTTGAAAAATCTGTAGAAAACATGATCGCGCCATAAATTACCGAAAAAATAATCGTGGACAATAAATACTGACTTAGGATCGAACGAACCAACGCATGACCTTGTTTGCCTTTAGCACGTCCTTTCTCAGTGACCTGAGGATTGGCAAACAATAAATTGACCCGAATGAGTTCTTTTAATTGTTCCATCTCACTACACCTCGCTTGGCTCGTCTTGATGAACGAGTCCTAAATAGATCGTTTCTAGTGATTCATTAGGATAGCGCTCAAGTAAAGCATCTACTGTGCCATCGTATAACAAGTTTCCTTGTTTCAAAATCGCTAAACGATCACACAACTGCTGGGCACTTTCCAATACGTGAGTGGAAAAAATAACGGTTTTACCTTTTTGTACATGCAACTTCATCATTTCTTTTAAATCAAAGGCTGCTTGTGGATCTAAGCCTTGTAGTGGTTCATCTAATATCCAAATATCAGGATCAGAGAGCAATGCTCCAATGATCATGGTTTTTTGGCGCATCCCGTGTGAAAAACTCGCAATCGTTTCAGTTTGATGGTCTTGCATCGAAAAACGTGCCACAAGTTCTGGTAGGCGAGTCACTACTTGATCTTTTGGAATCATATAGGCTGCGGCCATTAAAGACCAATATTCATGTGCAGTTAATTGTAAAAAAAGATCTGGTGAATCAGGTACATACCCAATTTGTTTTTTGATCGTTTCGCGATTAGTCGCTAAAGGTAAACCATCGATGACGATCGTACCTGACGTTGGCTGTAAGATACTGACCAACATTTTGATCAACGTCGACTTGCCGGCACCATTGTGACCTAGTAAACCATAGATCTCACCATTATTAATGGTCAAATCAAGGTTGTTGAGTGCTTTTTTGGGACCATATTTTTTTGATAAAGCCTGGATTTCAATCATGTGAACCCCTCCTTTTTCTCTATCCTCTCATATTCATCTTGATTTTGCAAAACACGTCAAAACACCACCACTACTCTGCAATCAGAGCTAGTGATGGTGTTTCAAATAAACTACGTGTTGCTTCACGAATCCGTTTGGCAACGTAAGGATTATTCATGGTATAAAGATGGATCCCATCGACGCCTTGTGCCACTAAATCAACGATTTGATCAACAGCATAGGCGATCCCAGCATCGCGAATCGCTTCTGGATTATGTTCATAACGCGCCATCATTTTTAAAAATTTTTCAGGCAAAGTCACATGTGACATTTTGGTGATCCGCTCGATTTGTTTTTTATTGACGACTGGCATGATCCCAGCTTGGATCGGCACTTCGATCTGAGCCAAAGCACAACGTTCTAAAAAGCGGTAAAAATATTGATTGTCAAAGAAAAGCTGCGAGACCAACTGACTGGTCCCGGCTTCAACTTTTTCTTTTAAGAAACGGATATCTTCAATTGCATTTTTTGCTTCTAGATGAGTTTCTGGATAACAGGCTCCGATAATATTAAACGCGCCATGTTCTTTGATGAACGAGACTAGATCTGCCGCATGAATAAAATCGTCACTCGTAGACTTGCCTGGTATGATGTCTCCTCTTAGCGCTAAGATATTGTCGATTTTTTTTGCTTTAAGTTGCGCTAAAATCGTCAAAATCTCCGCTTTTGTAGAATGGATCGCTGGTAAATGCGCCACACTAGGTAAAAACTGCTCCGTTTGGATCTTGTGTGCGATATCAACTGTCTGCAAGTTTTTGACCGATCCACCAGCACCTAATGTCACACTAATAAAATCCGGCTGCTGGCCTTTCATTCGCTCCAATGTCGTATAGATTGTATCAAGAGACGTTGTGGCTTTTGGTGGAAAGACCTCATATGAAAATACGGTCTTTTGTTGAAATAGTTGATCGGTTCGCATCGTATTCCTCCCTTTTTTGCACAGCAGCAGTCACTAAATGACGCAGACTAGCATACGTTTCGGCTTCGTGCCGTGTTTTTAGACCACAATCAGGATTGATCCATACTTGAGAGATCGGCAATTTTGCTAAAATCTGATCGATCGTTGTTTCCATTTCTGCTACTGTGGGAATGCGTGGTGAATGGATATCATAGATACCTGGCCCCACTTGTGTTTTAAAATCCTGATCACGTAAGGCATCTAAAATCGCTAAATTCGAGCGTGATGCTTCAAATGAAATCACATCTGCATCCATTTGATCGATCTCACGAACGATATCTGTGAATTCGCTATAACACATATGCGTATGGATCTGTGTTTCAGGCTGTACTTGACTATGCACTAGACGAAAAGCCGGAATCGCCCACTCAAGATATTGACTATGCCAATCGCTTTTTCGTAGTGGTAATTTTTCACGTAACGCTGCTTCATCGATTTGAATGATCTTTATCCCTTTTTCTTCTAGTTCTAAGACTTCTTCTTGGATCGCTAAAGCGAGTTGTAGCGTTGCTTCTTTTAATGAAATGTCTTCACGTGGAAAAGACCAATTTAAAATCGTGACCGGCCCCGTCAACATTCCTTTGACCGGTTTATCTGTCAGCGACTGTGCGTACACCGTCTCTGCTACTGTCAAAGACCGTTTGCGATAAATATCCCCCCAAATAATAGGTGGCTTGACACATCTCGTGCCATAAGATTGAACCCAAGCTTTTTTGGTAAAGACATATCCTGCAAGTTGTTCTCCAAAATATTCAACCATATCATTACGTTCAAATTCACCATGGACTAATACATCTAAACCGATCTCTTCTTGAAATGCGATACACTCCGCAATTTTTTTAGCGATCCGTTGTTGATAGTCTTCTAATGTTAACTCGCTTTTTTTATACGTTGCCCGCCATTGCTTGACCTCTTTGGTTTGTGGGAATGAACCGATCGTAGTCGTAGGCAATAAAGACAGTGCTAAACGAGATTTTTGAAGTGTTGCTCGCACTGCTAATTCAGGTAAACGTTTGAAATCAGCTGACGTGAGATTTGCGATCCGCTGAGATACTTCTGGATTTTTTACAAAGCGCTGTGTCGCAAACAATGCTTGATTACGAGTCACATAGGTCTCTTTTCCTGTTGTAAAATAAGCTTTTAATTCTGCTAATTCTGTTAGTTTTTCAAGAGCAAATGCAAAATGTCGGCTGATCGTTTCGGGTAATTGAGGTTCGTTCGTTAACGTATAGGGTACATGTAGCAATGAACAAGATGTCGACAAAATTACTTTCGCTTTATTTTGCAAGTGCTCGATGGTTGCAATTGTTTTTTGATATTCATTGCGCCAAATATTTTTGCCATTGACCACTCCTGCAACTAACCATTTATCCTCAGGAAAACCAAATCGTTCGATCAATTCAAGATTTTTACGTCCCTCGACAAAATCCAGACCGATTCCTGCGACTGGTAAAGCCGTCAAGGTTTCATAAAGATCACGAACGTCACCAAAATACGTTTGGATCAAAATCTTCGGTCCCACGTGTCCAGTCAAAAGCGCTTCGTATAACGCTTGGATCGTCTGCTGCTCTGCCAATGATAAATCGAAGACAAATGCTGGTTCGTCGATTTGGATCCACTCACAACCAAGCGCCTCTATTTTTTGAAAAAGCTCACGATATGCTTGGATCAGTTCAGGATAGATCGCTTGTTTATCCTTATTGCCAGTGTAATTTGCTAAATTTGCTAAAGTATAAGGACCTACGATCGTCGGCCGTGTGTTGATCCCAAGTTCGTTTGCTTCTTTGATTTGATCAAATAAGCGGGTTCCACTGACTTTGATATTTGTAGTATCTTCGATTTCTGGAACCATATAATGGTAATTTGTGTTAAACCATTTTTTCATCGCAAGTGCGGTCACATCCCCTTTTTCTCCTTGATACCCTCTTGCCATCGCAAAATATGTTTCCAGTTCTGTCAGTCCTAATTGTCGATATTTTTGCGGAATGATGTTAAATAACGTTGCTGCATCTAATATCGTATCAAAAAATGAAAAATCACCACTTGGTAAAAAATCTAGACCTTCTGCTTTTAATCGTTGCCAATGTGTCTTCCGCAGCGCTCTAGCCGTTTCTTCCAATTCTTGCTCAGTTAGTTCTTGACGAAAGTAACGTTCAGTACTAAATTTTAACTCCCGGTGCTCTCCAATTCTTGGAAATCCAACGATCGATGTTTTCATAAATGCTCCCCCTTAAAGATAGTGACCCTACTGTATCACGGCAAAACTATATAGGATAACTCTTAATTTTTATGATTTGTTATAGTTTAAGTTTATATTTCGGGTTATTTATGCTTCTTTTAAGTTATTTTTGGTATAGTAGAGTAGATAGGAATTTATGTAAAAAATAGAAAAAGGAGCGTGTATCATGCCTGTCTTAGATCAGAACAATAAACAAGCAGTACAAGCGTATCAAACCTTCGTAAATACTTCGCCATTTGGTCAAATCACTCAAAATATCGCTTGGCAAGCAGTCAAAGAAAACTGGGAAGGACTTTATGTCTATGTCGAAGAAGCGGGGCGTATCATCGCAGCGGCTTCGATTTTGATCGGCCAAGGTCCAGAAGGAAGTCGTTTTGCGTATTGTACAAAAGGACCGGTAATGGATATGCAAAATATCTCGTTATTTAATCAACTTGTTACAGAGTGCAAAAAAGCCTTACCTGAAGATGTCTACCTTCTTAAATTTGATCCAGAAATTAAATATGATGAAGAATTGATCCAGTTTCTCACAGATGCTGGCTATGTAATCTTGAGTCGAAATATCGAAGCACTTGGGATGCACGGAACGATCCAACCGCGATTGAATATGGTAATCCATTTTGATCAATGTGAAACAAGACCGACTTCATTACATGATCTTGTTCCTTCTAAGATCAAAAATAAGTTGAAAAAAGCGGTCAAAGATGGTGTCGAAGTCACTTATGGTAATGGTGTAGAAGAATTAGAGGCATTTTATACTTCTTATGAAACAATGAGTAAGCGTCATGGAATCAGTTATCGTCCAAAATTCTACTTTGAACAGATGCAAAAAGCCTTTCCAGGAACAGAACAGATGCGGATTTACTTAGCAAAAAAAGAGGGCGAATTGCTCTCCACTGGTGTGGCGTTTAAAGCTGGTGACAAAATTTGGTACATGTACGCAGGTTCCATGGATACGTTGTTATATAATGCACCATATGCCGTGCAAGAAGCAATGGTACAATGGGCGATAGACGCGAACTGTGCGCGTTATGACATGGGGGGAATCGAAGCTGAATCAACTGAAGATGGCTTGTATACCTTCAAGCGTAACTTTGTGCGCGAAGGAGCAGTCGAATATTTAGGTGAAATTGATGTCGTATTAGATCAAAAACTATACGATAAAGTCTATCAAGAAAAATATAGCCAATAAAAAAGAGGCTGTGACAGAAGTGAATAGCTCCAAGAAATAAGCCAAATAATTACCGAAATAGGTTCACCTATTTCGGTAATTATTTGGCTTATTTCTCGAAAGAGTTACTTCTGGAACACCATTTATTCTATTTCTAAGGGGGTGTGAAAGACTCTTGTCACACCCCCTTTTCATATAAACGACGTGTAACTGTCTGCGACTCATTTTACGTTGTTTTCAATTTTGCGATTCGTTCGCGTACTTTATGGATCGATTGTTTCGAGGCATTTTGCCGTTCGAACATGAATATCACATAAAGTGAATCTAAAATACTCAGCTGAGCGATGCGTGAAGATAACGCTTCTGAACGAAATTCAGTCTCTTCAGCGATTGAAACAAATACTGTATCCCCTAATAAAGCCAGTGGCGACTGCTTCGAACTAGTCAATACGATCAACTTAGCTCCGACTTCCTTAGCTGCTTGTGCAATTTCGATGGTCTCTTTTGAACGATCAGTATGTGAGATCAGCACTGCACACTCATTTGGTTTCATCAATGAAGCTTCCATTAACTGGATATGATAATCCGTGCTATGATGGACGCGAATTGGTGCTCGTAAAAATTTATGGTATGCATCTGTTGCTACAATCTCAGAACCTCCTACGCCAAAAAAATAGACGGCTTCGGCTGCTTTCAAATAACTCAACGCTTGTGCTAATGATTCTTCATCTAAAAATTTTCGCGTATCTAAAAGCGTTGCGATATTCGTGTCAAAGACTTTTTGCGCTTTGACGAGCAAGCTATCACTATCGTAAATATTCTCATGGATCACGACTTCTGCTTCACTGCGCCCTTGCGTCAAGAGCGCTAATTTAAATGGATACATTACATTTATCAAATAAATAAAAAATAGAAAAAAAATAGAACACGATTTTTTGTTAAGACAACACCCTTACTTCTAAATCGCTGGTATCATACAGTACTTTTGAATGATTTTTTTTGATCAGATTTTTTTTGATCACATTCCCAGTTTTTTTGTCGACAACTCGTTGATAGATCTCACTGTTGCGATATACGACACCATCTTCTTGACTAAAGAATTCATCTTCTACTTGGATATGATATTTTGCATCGAGTGGTGTTTCACTGCGAATTTCGCCATATAGATAAGTTCCATCGACGTAGGTGATCAATTGGAACGTTTGATCCGTCACATTTTTAAAGCGATAATCAAAATAATTATAGACGATCGATGTCCCAGTTCCAAAAGGTACTTTACGTCCAAAATCAGGAAACATATCCACACCATCATGATGATGGTGTTCAACGATCTCTAAAGGCGTATGCAAGACCATCCAATGAATCAAATTTGTAAACTGACACATGCCCCCGCCGATACCAGAACTTGTTTCTTCTTCCCGACCGACCGTCAATCCTTCTTTATATCCTAATTTTGCGCTACATTCTCCCACTAATTGCCAAAATGAGAACGTTTCGTTTGGCTGGATCAAGATTCCATTAACTTTTGGCGTCGATAATGCAAGATTGATGGCTTTATTGTCTTGTAAATCAGTTCGAATCGTTCCTAATTTCCGACGAATCAATGAATTGTGTTTATAGACTAAGTTTGGTAAACGCTCTGCACTAAATCGACGTGCAAATACGTGATTCGATTTACGATCCTGTAATTTTTTGACTAAAATATTTTTTCTGACCGAAATTTTATAGGTCAATGGCGATATCTCACAAAAAAGTTTTCTTGGCATACTCCCACTCTTTCCATTCTTATTTTCCCTAATAACAGTCTATCATAATCATCGTTTTTTATAAGCTCTAAAAATAAGCCGAATCCTTCTGATAATAGGTTCGCCTATTTCGATCATGGTTTGGCTTATTTTTGAACGAACTACTTCCAAAACACCGTTCATACGATTTTTAAAGGGGGAAGACTTCTGTCATCCCCCTTCTCTCACTTATAATTTTCCAGTCAAGAACTGTGCTTCACCAAAACCAAATGACCAGTCCGCATCGCTATTTTCAAACAATGAGATCAATACATCTTTTCCTTGGATTCCTAACTCTTTTTCAAGTGCAGTCACGACCGCTTGATAAAATTTCACTTTATCTTCCTTAGCTCGCGGACGGCTAAACACTTGGATCGAGATTCGATTTGCTGTACGCTCAAATCCCAAACCCGTGTCTTCTAAAATCAGCTCATCTTGACTATGACGTGACAAAATTTGATAGCGATCACCTTTAGGGACCTTAAAGACTTCAATGACTTGACGATGGATCACATCTAAGATCTGTCTCGTCGTTTCTTTGGTAAATGCTTCAGTTACATCGACACGAATTAATGGCATACTATCCGCTCCTTGTATTTTAGTGCTTTTAGTGTAGCATATTTCAAAAAAAAGAACAGAAAAAACCTCGCTAATTATACTGGAAATAACCATAAAAATCCTAATGCTGCAACAGTCTGTACGCTACCGACTGACAACCCATAAAATAAAAAGCGTGGTCCTTCTTTAATGAAGCGTCGCAGATCTAAACGTAACCCAATAGCAGCTAGTGCTGTCGTTTCAAACCATGTACTTAAAAAATGGGCAATTGTTTCAAAACTAGTTGGTAAGCTCACAAAACTATTGAGAATACATACGATCAAAAAACCAGTAACATACCAAGGGATCGGAAATTTTTTACGATTGTGTTTCGTGGAAACAGTTGACGGTCCTTGATTCATTTTTTCAAATACCGCTACTACAACGACTAACAAAATAATTCTCAAGATTTTAAATAGCATCGCATATTGAACGACTTCCGGATCGATCAAGCTAGCCCCTGCAACAACTTGGCCGACCGATTGAAGCGTTCCTCCAATCAAAGCGCCCTGTGCTAATTGATTTCCTTGAAATAGACTCGTACCTAAAAATGGTAACGTCAGCATCATCACGGTTCCTAAGAGGTTTACTAATGTAATAATTTGACCCTTTTCTTGGTCATCTGCTTGAATTGCTGGGGCAATCGCTCCGATCGCTGAAGAACCACACACTGCGTTCCCACCAGCCATCATCATACTCATTTTTTTATTGAATTTAAATGCTCCACCTAAATACAACGTACCGATGATCACGATCGTCATCATCACGAAAATGAAAATAAACCCTCTGACACCTAATTGGGCAATCGTTTGAAATGTCACCGTAAATCCCAATAATACAACGGAATACTCTAACAAACGACTTTCAGAAAATTTTGTTCCTTTAGCCAGGATAGGTTGCTTAAAGATAGTATTTCCTAATACGATCCCTAATAAGATCGCAATCGTAGCACCACCTAATGTTGGAAAAACCAAGGCTAAGGCTTTTGCGATCATTGCGACGACAACTGATAATCCTAGTCCGGGTGCCAACTCTCGAAATCGGTGCATTTTATCCATCTAGACCCACTCCACCGTTTCTAAAATTTTGGTAGCAATCACGTGATGACCAGCTGGTGTTGGGTGGACACCGTCTTCTCCTGTATAATATTTTGCTTTGCTTGTTAATGCTAGTTGTGTAAAGTAGCCATCTAAAGCGATGAATTCACATGAAAATTCTTTAGCTAGTTGGCGGACGATTTGGATCTTAGGATCTAAAGATGCTCGCCAATTTGCTCGATCGCTTGGTTCATGTAGTACAAACGGTTCTAAAATTAAAATCGTTTTTGTTACTTGTTGCAATTTTGTCAACAATGTTCGGTATTCCGCTTCAAATCGTTTGGTTTGCTTGGGATCCAGAAAATCTGCATCCTCGACGTGATGCCAAACATCATTGATCCCAATCAACAATACGATCGCATCTGGATCTAATTGCACACAATCAACGTCGAATCGTTCGATTAAATCTTGGATCTGATCGCCACTGATTCCGCGATTTAGACTTTCCAGTTCATACTCAGGTTTTGCGGCTTGCAAAGCAGCATTGACCAATAGAGGAAATCCCTTGCCAAGGTCAAAAAAATCGGTGCGGTCACGCCCTACATCTGTAATGCTATCCCCAAAAAATAAAATACGATCTTGTTTCGCTAATTTCATATCTATTCCTCCTTTAGTAATCAATCTGCTACCATTCTAGCACTCTTATGCTTTTTTGCGTATAAAAAAAGAAGATCTTTAAAAGATCTTCTAATCGAAATTATTGTTCTAAATGACCTGTATAAGCTGAAGTGCCACCCATAACGTTGATCACATCAAATCCCTGCTCGGCTAAGTATGCACAAGCTTGTGCAGAACGTCCACCAGATTGGCAGATAATATAATATTCTGCTTCATCATCCATATCTGTAATCTGTGTCGACAATTCACTTAGCGGTTTATTGATAGCTTTTGGTACGTGACCGTTTGCAAACTCGTCTCGTTCACGCACATCGATCACTTGGATGTCTTTCTTTAATTCTTGGTCAAATTCTGGCATTGAGATAGATCTATACATAATCGATTTCCTCCGGTTTCACTGTTTGATATAAGGCGTAGGCGCCATCTAAATTTTTCACATCGAAGTTTGCTTGTTTCAGCATCCGCTCTGCAATATAACTTCTAAGTCCACTATGACAGCTTACAATGTATGTTTTGGTTTTGTCTAGTGTTTGGATTTTTCCACGTAATTGATCCAATGGGATATATTCTGCTTGTTTAAAACGTCCTTTTGCTACTTCACTAGGATTACGAACATCAAGTAAAATAGCTCCCGCTTTTAAATAATCGTCAAGTTCATACCACTGAATCGATTGACTGATTCCTTCCGCTAAATTGATCGCTGCGTAACCTAGCATATTCACAGGATCCTTAGCTGACCCAAATGGTGGTGCATAGGTCAGTTCTAACTCCGGCAAGTCAAAGATTGTTAAACCACCTTTAATAGCTATCGCTAAGATATCGATTCGTTTATCGACTCCCTTTTGCCCAATTCCTTGCGCTCCGTAGATCATTCCGGTATGTCGATCAAACACTAACTTTAATCGTATATCCGTCGCTCCAGGATAGTAATCAGCATGGTCTTTGCCACTGACATGGACAACAGAAACATCAAAACCAGCTTGTTTAGCAGCACGTTCACTAATCCCCGTTGAAGCGGCGGTTTGATCGAATACTCGTACGATCGCCGTCCCGATACTTCCTTGATTGATTCGATCTAACCCTGAGATGACATCTGCAACTTGTCGCCCTTGACGATTGGCTGGTGAGGCCAGAGAAATCAAAGATGCTTCATGTGTAATTTGATGGTTCACAAGAATCGCATCTCCTACAGCAAAAATGTCTTTAGCACTTGTTTGATAGTGTTCATCGACTATGATTCCATCTCTCATCCCTAACGCAAGATTAGCTTGTTTGGCTAATTCACTCGCAGGAGTGACCCCGACAGAAAGTAGTGTCAAATCAGAATTAAGGACTTTGCCTGAACTTAAATGGATCTGTTTTCCTTCATTAGAAAATGCTGTTGCTGAATCAGCGGTCAATACCGTCACACCATTTACAATCAATTCGTTTTTGATATAAGCGGCCATTTCTTCATCAAGTGGCGGTAAGACATGTGGTGCTTGCTCGACGATCGTTACGTTGAGCCCGCGTTTGCTTAAATTTTCGGCCATTTCTAATCCGATAAAACCAGCGCCAATCACCACAGCTTCTTTCGTTTCAGTCGTGAGCCCTGCCATCAAACGATCTAAATCAGGTACATTACGCAAACTATACGTATTTTTTGTTTGTTCAATTCCTGAAATCGGTGGGATAAATGGTTTCGCTCCAGGAGAGAGAATCAATTTATCGTACGTTTCTTTAAATTCACCTTGTGCATTGCGTACAGTTACCGTGTGCTCTTTTGGTGAGATCGCCACGACTTCATGTTCTGATCGCACATCAAGATCAAATCGCGTTTTCAAACTTTCTGGTTTTTGCACAAGTAGTTTCTCACGACGATCGATTTCTCCAGATACATAGTAAGGTAAGCCACAATTTGCAAATGAAACATATGGCCCTTTCTCAAAAATAATGATCTCAGCAGACTCGTTTAAACGGCGCAAACGGGTTGCAGCTGACATTCCACCAGCTACTCCGCCAATAATAATGATTTTCATTTTATTTTCCTCCTACAACTCTTCTCGACCATTGTCGCATACCCCCGCGGATATTTATGACATCATAGCCTTTCTTTTTGAGTATTTTTGCAGCTTGTTTACTACGCATGCCCGACTGACAAATGACATAGAGTTCAGATTCTTTCCCTTGATACTGCGAAATATTGGCTAGTGGAACATTTTTAGCTTGGCGAATATGACCTGTTTTAAATTCACTTGGATTACGAACATCCAGTAATACCAACTGATTGAGATTTTGTTGTGCCAATTCTTTTGTTGAGATACTTTTTCCTTGTTTAAATAATGAAAACATGTGAATCCTCCTTTTTATGCGCCCTTTAATACCTTATAGGGTATTTATAAATGATTTTCTTATTTCTGTCAATCAATGTGATCTTACCAAGTGATTTAGTGAGTGATTGTTTTTTTTGACTTCTATACATAGGTGGGTATAATCGTAAAAGAAAGAAGAGAAAGGTGGAATGCTTCATGCAAGTCACTCCCGAAGAACAACGAAAAATTTTAAACCGTTTAAAACGAACAGAAGGTCAACTGCGCGGAATCCAGAAAATGATCGAAGATGAAAAAGAATGTATCGATGTTATTACGCAATTAAGTGCAGTCCGTTCTAGTATTGATCGCACAATGGGATTGATCGTAGCCGAAAATCTAAAAGCTTGTTTAGAGAATCCGGCAGATGATCCTACCGAGCAAAATGCCAAAATCCAGCAAGCAATCCAAATGATTATGAAAAAATAATATTATTTTCGTGAAAACAAAAATAGAAAGAATTCCCTATCACGACAGTTGATACAATCGTTATTTTAATTCTCTTAAATGTTGTCTTTTCATAGCCTGAAAAAGATATCACTTGTAATTTCTGAGAAATAGATTAAAATATAATTATTGTACTTTTTTTAAGATAGGATGATAGGATGACAGAAGAAAAAAAATCTCTCGATCGGGGATTAAAAAATCGTCACGTGCAGTTGATTGCACTTGGTGGTGCGATTGGTACCGGACTTTTTCTTGGATCAGGACGCTCGATCCAATTAGCTGGACCATCGATTTTAATTGCTTATGCCGCAGTCGGCATAATGTGTTTTTTGATTATGCGAGCACTCGGAGAATTATTATTATCCGATACCTCAAAGCATTCGTTTATTGATTTTATTGCCAAGTATCTTGGTGTAAAAGCGGCTTTTGTTACTGGTTGGACGTATTGGTTTTGTTGGGTATCCATCGCGATGGCGGATCTAACAGCAACTGGTACGTACGTGCGTTACTGGTTTCCTTCAGTGCCAGCATGGATTCCTGAAATTATTATTTTAGCTCTATTGATTGGATTAAACTTAGTTGCAGTAGCGTTATTTGGTGAATTAGAGTTTTGGTTCTCTTTGATCAAAGTCATTGCCATTATCGCCTTGATCGTCACAGGTGTTGTCTTAATGGTCATCGGCTTTAAAACATCTAAAGGAACAGTCAGTCTAAGTAATATTTGGAGTTATGGTGGTTTCTTTCCAACTGGTGCCGATGGTTTCTTAAAATCTTTCCAAATGGCGACTTTTGCCTTTGTGGGAATTGAATTGGTTGGTCTAGTTGCTGGCGAAACAAAAGATCCTGAAACTGTGATTCCAAAAGCGATCAACAGTTTACCAATCCGTGTCCTTTTATTTTATATCGGTGCATTAGCGGTGATCATGTCGATCTACCCTTGGAATTCACTAAACGCCGATCAAAGTCCTTTCGTAGAAGTATTTGCCGATATCGGAGTAGCAGCCGCTGCAACGATCGTTAACTTAGTGGTATTAAGTTCAGCAGCTTCTGCTTGTAACTCAGCGATCTACTCGACTGGACGGATGCTTCATTCACTTTCACGTGAAGGCAATGCACCAAGTCGCTATTCAAAATTAACGCGTCATTATGTTCCAGCAGCTGCGATCTTCTTTTCTAGTGCTGTGATCTTGATTGCCGTTATTTTGAATTTCTTTATGCCGTCACAAGTCTTTACATTGATTACTAGTATCTCGACGATCTGTTTTTTATTTATATGGTTTATGATCGTATTTGCGCATTTTAAATACCGCCGCTCAGAAAAACAAGCAGCTAAAAGTAAATCAAAAGCAAAACGGAAATTCCCTATGCCACTTTTTCCTTATACGAGTTATTTGATCGTGGCATTCTTAGCGTTTATCGTCTTTGTACTCTTTTTACAAGGTGAGACTAGACAAGCTTTATTCTTTGTTCCGATTTGGTTTATCGCTTTGTTAGTGATCTTTGAATGGAAAATCAAACCAAAATTAAAATAATAAAAAAAGGGTGCGACAGAAATTCTGTCACACCCTCTTTTTATACTAACGCTTCACCATTTGACTGGATCACATTTTGATACCAGTAATAACTATCTTTTTTGATTCGGCGTAATGCTTTTTCATCTTCATCTGTGCGATCAATATAGATAAAGCCGTAACGCTTTTTAAAGCCTTGATGAGAACTTAAAAGATCCATCACTGACCAAGGGCAATATCCAAATAATTCCACACCATCTTCGATCGCTAAACGACACGCTTCGATATGTTGACGCAAATAATCGATACGGTAGTCATCATGGACCTTATCGTCTGCAGTCAACTCGTCAGCTGTTCCTAACCCATTCTCAGTAATGATCATTGGCAAACGATATTTTTCATAGTACTCATTTAGCACGAGACGTAATCCCATTGAATCAATCTGTGCGCCATAGGTCGACGCGACTAGATTAGGATTCTTCTCATGTGCAAAATAGCCATAAAGATCAAAATCGATCTCATTGACCTTGGTTCCAAACGGATGCGCCTCATCTTCAGGTAAATGGCGCACCACTAGCGTACGGTAATAATTGACTGCTAAATAGTCAGGTTTCGCAGCTTTAAGTACTGCCTCATCTTCTGCTTCACGTTTTGGAGCGATCCCGGCTTTTTCTAGATAGTGCTCATAGTACCCGGGATAACGACCATATGTGTACATTTCTAACGCGTAATTGGTCTTAAAATTATCGTTCATTCGCGCTGCCCAAACATCTTCCGGACGATTTGAAGCTGGATAGGTCATCGTCGAAGAAACAGCTGGTCCGATTTTACTATCTGGTAGCAGTTTATGACAAAGATTGGTTACTCGAGCGTGTGCGACAAACATATTGTAATCCATTTGCGCACGCACGCTTTCGATTTGATCTTGTGGTACGTCATACATATTCATCCGCTCAGGAACACGAATCATCAAATTTTGTTCATTATTGATCTGCCAGTAATGTACTTTTGTACCAAATTCATTGAAACAAATATTCGCATAACGCTCAAAAGCATCGATACAACGACGGTCTTCCCAACCGTTGTATTTTTCTACTAAAGCATAAGGAAGATCAAAATGGTATAACGTCACCATCGGCTTAATATTGTGTGCGAGCAATGTATCGACGACATGATGGTAAAAATCAAGGCCAGCTTGATTGATCTCACCATTGCCATCTGGAATAATTCGAGCCCAAGAAAAAGAAAAACGATACGTCTTCATCCCAAGTTCTTGCATCAAGGCGATATCTTCTTCAACATGATGGTAAAAATCACTAGCAGTCGTCGTGTCAGCTTGTAAATGTGCACGTTGTTGAGCATTGTGATCGGCGACCGTTTTTCCCTTGCCGTCTGTGGCAAAGGCTCCTTCGATTTGAAAAGCTGAGGAAGACGCGCCCCATAAAAAATCTTTTGGAAATACTGTATGCATAAAATCCTACTTTCTAACCGTTAATGCAATATCGGTTTGGTTTACTTGCGCTTGTTCTGGTAATTCAATTAGTGAAAACTCATTCGTATTGGTCACAATAACGATAATCGTATCGTCATACTCTGATTCATTGATGACGTTCATGTCGACATTTAGTAAGGCTTGACCACGCTTGACAAGCTCTCCTTGTTTGATAAGCGACTCAAATCCACGACCATCCAATTCTAACGTATCGATTCCCACATGGATCAATAATTCCACACCACTTTCGAGTTTCAACCCGATGGCATGATGGGTCGGTGCCAACGTTATAACTTCAGCATTTTCTGGCGCATAGATCGTTGCTTGTTCGTGATTTGCTTTGATACCAAAGCCTTTACCCATCGCACCACTTGCAAAAACTTCATCTGGCAAACTAGACAATGCCACTACGGTTCCACTAGTTGGCGCTAATAAATCAACAGCTTCGTCACTAGCTAAGATACGATCAGCTGCATCTTCTTCTGGAATATCTTCAAATCCTAGTACAACTGTTAGAATACACGAGCCAAAAAAGGCGATCGCGATCCCTAATAAGTAACAGATAAAGGCTTTCGTCCCGGCTCCTGCATAGACTGGGATCGTCAATAATCCTTGATTGGCAAAAGCTGTCCCATAGGAACCGCCCCATCCCATCAACGCTCCTCCTAAAGCACCACTGATCACGGCATAGATCATCGGCGTTTTTAAGCGTAGGTTCGTTCCATAAATCGCAGGTTCCGTAATACCAAATAGCGCGGTAACGGTAGCGGAAGCAGCGACCGTTTTTAATCCTTTATTTTTCGAACGTAAGAAGACACCAAATGCTGCACCTGCTTGGGAGAAATTAGCGGCTCCTGCGAAGGCCAAAAGATTTTGACGACCGGTTTGTGCCACATCATTGATCCCAATCGGAATAATCGCACGATGCGCCCCAAAAATAACCAAGACACACCAGATTCCACCAATAAAGCCTCCTAATAGGATCGGACTGATTCCCATCAATTGGTAATAGGCCCAGTTGATCGCTTCCCCAATATAGATCCCAATTGGTCCAAAAACGATCAAGGTAGCTGGTACCATCACTAAAAGTGAAAAGGTTGGCACTAAAATAATTTTTAGCACCTGTGGAATCACTCGATCAAAAAAGCGTTGCACATAGGCTAAACAAAATACCGCAATCAAGATTGGAATAACAGATGAAGTATAGCTAGCTTTGGTCAGATTCAATCCAAATAACGTAACCGCATCTTCACCAGTCATCAACGTTACAATTGCTGGATAACAAAGAGTTGCCCCAATGATCATCGCAATAAATTCATTGGTTTTAAAAACTTTTGCCGCAGCATACCCTAAGAAGATCGGTAAGAAATAAAACAACGCATCAGAGGCTGCAAGTAAAATGACATAAGTTGTATTGGTCGTAATATCAGTATTGTAAAAAGATTTCATAATCATGACCACAACTGCTAAAATCCCTTTTAACATCCCTGAAGCTGCAATCGCTGGAATCACCGGAGTAAAGATCGCTGCGACGGTATTCAAAATCTTCGCACTAACTTTTTCTTTCGTTTGACTTGTGGTTGTTTTTTTAGACGCCTCTAACAATGGTGAAAGTTCTTGATATACTTTATCGACGTCTTTTTTTAGTACGACTTGGTATTGACCATTACTTTTGACTACGGATAAAACGTACGGTAAAGCTTCTAATTTTTCCTTATCTGCATGGGTTTCATCATGTAGATAAAAACGCAATCGTGTAAAGCAATGCGTAACTTCTTTAACATTTTGACTGCCCCCAACATAAATCAAAATACTTTTTGCTTGTTCTTTATAAGAATACTCCATATCTTCCCCTCTTTTCTATCTTCGTAACTGTTTTATCATACTAAATAAACGTTTCAGATAGATAGAAATTTGCCTACAAAAAAAGAAGTGGCCTAGGCCACTTCTTAAAAAGCTCAAAATAAAATCAAATCATCACTTGGAATAATAGTACCGCTACGACTGCCCCTAAGATCGGTCCTACGATCGGTATCCATGAATATGCCCAATCAGAACTACCTTTATTTTCGATTGGCAAGATAGCATGTGCAATTCTTGGTCCTAGATCACGAGCTGGATTGATCGCATACCCTGTTGGTCCGCCTAATGAAAGACCAGCTGCTAAAATCAAAGCACCAACTGCAAATACATTTGCACCACCTAAGAATTCAGTTTGCGTAAAGGTCAATAAGCCTAAGATCAACACAAATGTTCCGATCGTTTCAGCAATGACGTTCGACGGATAATGACGAATCGCAGGTCCAGTTGCAAAGGTTCCTAAAATCGCGCCTTGATCTTTCGTTTCTTTCCAATGTGGCAAGTAGAGTAACCAAACTAAAACAGCTCCGACGATCGCTCCAGCTACTTGAGCAAGTACAAATGGCAAGACTAAATGCCAAGGCAGTAATCCTGTTAATGCCATTGCGACTGTTACTGCCGGATTTAATTGAGCTGGTCCCATAAACCCAACCATAAAGACAGCAATCGTTACGGCCATCGCCCACCCCATGGCAATCACGATCCAACCAGAATTTTGTGCTTTACTTTTATTTAGATTCACAGCGGCACAAACCCCATCACCTAGTAAAATCAAGATCATCGTTCCAATAAATTCGCCTACGATCTGTGTCATTTCGCCGCTCATTTAATTTCCTTCTTTCTTCAAATGAATCAAATCAGATTCATCGATTGTTTGTTGTAATTCCATGGTATAGCAATTTTTCGTTTCGGTTTCCCATTCAAAATATTCCGCCATCGCTTCTATGATCGGATGTTTGACTTCGTCTAATGTTTCGCGTTGGAACCATAAGTGATTGGTACGACGCACAAGATAATCAGCAGGCGTTAAGACCATTTCATGTTCTAAACCATAATATAGACTGATTGCTTCAGCAAGTGAAAGGTCGGCTGTTTTAAAGAGTGGTTGTTGTGTAATATAAGAAAATACTGTTTTTGCGTTCGTACCGTAAAAGTCAGCGATATAATGTGCTTGTTCTTCTGGTAATCCTTTTTTGATCCCAATTTGCGCTAAACGATCGATCTCCGATTTGACTTGTGTTGCATCAAAATCCCCACCGGATACCGGATAATTTGCTGAATCAACGATTTCGATTGTACGATGTTGATTTGTTTCAAATAATTCACACAACAAATTTAATGCACCCAAAGCCATTTTACGATAGTCCGTGATCTTTCCACCTGCTAAGGTGATCAAACCATCTGCTTCACGTTCTAATTTACTGCCTCGTGATACGGTCGAAGGAGCTTTTTCTGCCCGATTCATTTCGAGATTTTTCAAGACACGTTCGACATCACTTCTAGTCATTTGATCTGATTTAAATTCCGAAACCGCATCCAAAACTTTTTGGAAACTACGATCAGAAATCGAACCATTGTCTCCGCCATTGTAATCAGAACCTGAATTATCAGATAACAACGGGCGTAAGCCGACCCAGCTAGATTCTACATCAGCTAGTGTAATATTGGCTTTTGGATAACGGTAATTGATTACTTCTAATAAATAGTCGACATCTTTTTGTGTGATTTCTGGATGAGCATAATCGCCAGTATAATCCGTATCTGTCGTTCCAAAATAGGTTTTATTCTCACGTGGAATCGCAAAAACCATCCGTCCATCTTGTTTTCCTGTATCAAAATAAGTTGGTTGCGGAACGGGTAAACGCTTACTATCAATGACTAAGTGAACACCTTTAGTTGGACGCATTTGCGGTACAACTGCACGTTTGAAATTCAATTGACGAATTTTATCGACCCAAGGGCCCGTTGTGTTGACAACATAGGTCGCTTTGATTTCAATTGTTTGCCCAGTTAACTCATCGCGTGCTTTGACGCCAATGATTTGATCCTCATTATAAAGAAAACCTGTTACTTTAACTTTGCTAACAGCTAAAGCGCCATCAGCAACAGCTTGCTTGATATTATCGATAACTAACCGTGCATCATTGTTGCGGTAATCTAAATAGACTCCTGCTCCTTGTAGACCTTCAGATTTCAAGTAAGGTTCCCGTTCTAGCACTTCTTCTTTTGTCAGAGTATAGTTGGCATATTCACTACCTGTGACGTTGGCTAATTGATCATAAAGGTCCATGGCGACTTTGACAGAAAACATATCAAACGTAGTCGTCCCTTCATCATCATAAATTGGCAATAGCATTGGATCAGCTTTGGGAATGTGTGGTGCGATCTGTTGCAGTACTGCACGTTCACTCACTGTATCCGAAACTACTTCAACATCAAACGTTTTTAAATAACGAATTCCACCATGAACGAGCTTAGTCGAGCGAGAAGACGTTCCTTCAGCAAAATCTTGCATTTCCAATAATCCTGTTTTGATTCCAGAAGCTGCGGTCTGTAAAGCCAGACCCGCTCCTGTGATTCCACCACCAATGATCAAGACATCTAACGGTGTTTGTTGCATTTCTTCAAGCATTTCTTGACGTTGTTTAATTGAAAAACTCATGCCTACCATCTCCTTATGGTTTAAATGTCCGTGTTGCTGCAACCGCTTGTTTCCAACCGCTATATAGTTTTTGACGTTTTTCAGCTTCCATCTCTGGTTCAAATAGTTTTCCAGCTTCATAAAATTCACGGATTTCATCCGTATCTTTCCAATAACCTACAGCTAAACCAGCTAAAAAGGCAGCCCCTAAGGCAGTCGTTTCTAAATTGTGTGCACGTTGAATCGGCGTGTCTAAAATGTCTGATTGAAATTGCATCAAATAGCCATTATTAGCAGCACCACCATCGACTTTTAAGACTGGAATTTTGATATCAGTATCTGTTTGCATCGTATCGATAATATCTTTTACTTGATAAGCGATCGACTGAAGTGTGGCTTTAATGATATCGTTTTTGGTCGTACCACGAGTCAAACCAAACATCGCTCCACGTGCTTCTTGATCCCAATAGGGTGCACCTAGACCAACAAAGGCCGGTACGACATAAACTTCATCTTCATTTGTCGTGTGACGAGCAGCCTCTTCTGAATCGCTTGATTTTTCAACCATTTTTAAGCCATCGCGTAACCATTGGATCGAGGAACCGGCTACAAAGATACTTCCTTCTAGAGCGTAATACACTTTACCATTGATTCCATACCCAATCGTTGTCAGTAAATTATTTTCTGATAACTGCGGCGTTTCACCGGTATTCATCACAATAAATGATCCTGTTCCATAAGTATTCTTGACCATTCCTGGCTCAAATGCCATTTGACCAAATAAGGCTGCTTGTTGGTCACCTGCCATACCTGAAATCGGCACCTCGCTACCATAAAAATGGAATCCTTGGGTGTAGCCGTAAATTTCAGAATTAGAAACCGGTGTTGGCAACATTACTTTGGGAATATTTAATAGATCAAGAATTTCTTGATCCCACTCTAAATCATGTAAATTAAAGAGCATCGTACGACTAGCATTCGAATAATCGGTCACGTGGACGGAACCATCCGTTAGTTTCCAAGTCAACCACGAATCGATCGTTCCAAATAACAATTCGCCTTTTTCGGCACGTTCTTGCGCTCCTTCAACATGGTCTAAGATCCAACGTACTTTTGTTGCTGAAAAATACGCATCGATAATCAGTCCTGTTTTTTTATGGAAAAATTCACTATGTCCATCTTCTTTTAATTGATTGGCGATTCCAGCCGATTGTCTAGATTGCCAAACGATTGCATTATAGATCGGTTTTCCTGTTGTTTTATCCCAAACAACAGTTGTTTCACGTTGATTCGTGATCCCGATTCCAGCGATTTGTGAAGGCTTGATGCCTGACTCGATAAATGCCCCCGCAATCACAGACTGTACCGAATTCCAAATTTCATTTGCATTATGCTCGACCCAACCTTCATGTGGGAAATATTGAGTGAACTCTTTTTGTGAACTACCGATTTGTTGTCCTTTTTTATCGTAAATAATCGCTCGTGAACTTGTTGTTCCTTGGTCAATCGCCATGATGTAAGTTGCTTCTGTCATGTTTTCTTCCTCCTTAAAATGTAATCGTTTTCTTTTTTATATGATCATCTTACTGTAAATTCTACGTGATACACCATCAAAATAAAACGAATTTCATTATTTTTTGACAGTTTTAATAACTGACGTCATAAAAAAAGCCCCTGATTTGTTGAAATCAAGGGGTTTAACTGCGCTCTAAGCGGATCGTTTCGATGAGTTGACTAATTTTTTTTACATCGTAAGTCGAATCAAATTCCGATACAGCATACCAATGTTTGGGTTCTTGTACTAAATAACTCGGTCGTGGTCGCGGTGAAATCACGATGTCGAATTCTCGTCTCATTGAATAACGCTCGACCTCTACTCCCAACAACGGTTTTAATTCAATTTGAACAAGTTGAAAAAATAAAAAGCGATAGGCAGGTAGTTGTTCAAAATCAAGACCTACTCGGATCGGTCGTACACTAGAAAATTCGATCATCGCTAAAATACTCGCATAATTGACTAACAAAAAGTCTTGTAAGCTATTGTTCGGATGCTGTGTTGCTTCTAATTGTTCAAATACAATCGTCATCATTTTTTGTAAGAGTTGACTCTTACGATGACCCAATAAGCGTCGTTGGATCGTCAATAAATTTTCGCGCGCATACAATTCGATTTTCCCCATAAAAAAGTAGACTTCATGATTGACTTGTGCCAATTGATAGCCTAGCCGTTTTTCTAGAGCGATCGAAAACCGCTTTGGACGATAATCGATCAAAATCGTTTCACGCAAGTAAAGATCCAAACGCGCGGTCGGTAGACGTTTACTTCTAGATAGATCATACTGATAAAAATCCTCTTCACTTAACACTTCAAATGAAATCAAAAAAATATAAAACATGATCCCTTCGTACCTATCGTTCTCCACAGCCATCCGACTTAAATATAAACTAATGAAGTGATCCATTTTCAGATACCATTCATCTTTATAAAAGCTAGCAAATATTGTTTTAAGTCGCTGATACTCGATTTTTTTGGCTAACCACCTTTTTTGCGTGATATACCACCATAACGAAATTTTTTCTTGCTGGATTTTTGTAAATCGACATGTCAAACTTTGGGATAGGCCTTTTATGAAAGTTGCATAGTCTGGTAACGTTACTAAAGGTAAAGTGCAGTACGGCATCATCAAACTAAATAATTGATAGTATACGTAGCGAATTTGCAGTTCTTCTCCTTGTAATTCTCCATTTTTGATCTGGACCTGAAACTCTTTTAAAATTTGATTGAGTTCTTTTAATTTTCGAAAAGTTGTCGACTCACTCATTCCCAAATTGGCCATCAACTGGGTCGTCGTAAACGTTGGATGATTTAATGCGAACTGCAAAATTTGAAAATAACTACTTTTTTCAACTAAATTTATAATGACCATCTCTAAATTGACTGTTTCTGAAAAATCAAGTGCGATCGTCGTATCTAGATAACGCAAGTGATACTCTTTTGTTTGCTGTCCAAATTCGGCTAGTTCTTTTACGTATTGTTCAAAAGCTGTTTTTGATAATTTCGTGACTTCACGTAATGCAGTAAAAGAAATCTGTCCACCTGCTAAAACGATTGCACGCAACATTTGAACTTGGATTGCTTCCTTTTTTTCTAATAATGCATCGATTTGCATAAACTACTCCTTTAAAACATCACTGGTATGCTTTTTCTAATTCTTCTAGCCATTGATCCACGATCAGCGCCTGATCGACTGCGTCATACATCATTTGTTTGACTTGGTCCTTTAGATTTTGAGCAATCAACTGAACCCCTAATAATTGACGTGTCCGCTTTTGATAGATCACTTTGATCAATGTCGTCGTATCTAACTTAAAGGATTGGATCGCTACAGGATACGAGACAAAAATCGCTTCTTGTTCCAATAATCCTAAAGCCAAATAAGTCGTAGCAAAGAATTCACCTTCAAACGGACGAATACTTCCTGGATCTTTTTGTGTAAGGTGAACAAGATTGCGTGCGACAATGTATGCTGTGCGGCTTGCATTCTCTAAAGAAGAAATATAACATTCTTCACCGGTTGCCCGAAAGCGAACATGGATCGCATCTCCTATTGCAAAAACATCGGTTTGGCTCGTCTGTAAATAATCATCGACCCAAAGTGTTCCATCACTATTTTTTGCTAAATAACGAGTCACCTCTTGTTCTAGTGCGCGTGTATTGACCGCAACTAAAACTAGATCAACTACTTGTTCGCCTAGACTGGTATGCAAAAGATAGCCTTTTTCTGGATGGGGTAAAATACGTTCAACTGCGTCTGAAAAATGCATGTTTATTTGTTCGCTTTGTAAAAAACGAGTCAAAATCGGTGTCATGTCTGCGTCAAAATAACGAGCAAGTGGACGCTCATTGCGCTCATAAATGTGCAATTCTTTTTTCGTGTGCGCCAAAGAAGAAGCAAATGCAATCCCTAGTGCCCCAGCTCCTACGATCGCAATCGTTTGTGCAGCCTTGATTTTTTCAATTACCTCATCTTGTTCTTGCCACGATTTATACGACCAATACGTTGATAATTCTTTCGTCGTTCCAGCTAAACGTGAGCGCTGAGTGGAACCTGTTGCTAAAATCAGTTTATCAAATGATAGAGATTTTCCGCTAGCAAGTAAGATTTCATGGTCGCGTAACCGTTCACATTTCAGACCTAATAAAAGATCGATATGATACTCTTCGCTCAATATTTGTTCTTTAACGATCGGTGAGTGATCGACTACACGATCATTTGCTAACCCTTGAAATAGATTTTTAGGTAAATGGCCTAGAGTTTCTTTTTGCTCGATCAGTGTGATCGTAGCTTGTTTAAAGCGTGTTCGGCATTCGATAGCCGCATAAATACCAGAAATCGAACCCCCAATAATCACGATCTGCATAGTCTTAACTCCTTTTTTATTCATCATACCACAACTCATATCGCTAAAAAAGACGACAAAAAAAGAAGATCTCAAGAGATCTTCTTCGAAAGGTTTAATTAAATTAAGCTTTTACGATGTTTGTAGCTTGAGGTCCACGTTGGCCTTCTTCGATATCAAAAGTCACTGCTTGACCTTCTTCTAAAGTTTTGAAACCTTCGCCTTGGATTGCTGAGAAGTGTGCAAATACATCGTTGCCATCTTCAGCAGTGATGAAACCGAAACCTTTGTCTGCGTTAAACCATTTTACTGTACCGTTATTCATGAATATTTCCTCCAAAAATTACACCTATGTGTATTAAATTTGTAATGACGACAGACGTGTAAATCGAAGTGCATATCATTAAATACGATAAACAAATTTTCACATATCGAAGTATTACTTATTCAATGTATCACACTTTCTACTATAGTGCAACCTTTTCTTTTCTATAACAATTAAGTTAATCGGTTCCATTATCTTTTCATCAATCTTTTTCGTTTTTTTAGGTTATGAAAAAAAATGAAAACATCCGTTATTTTACATGTAATTACATGTAATCAACTCAAAAAATTTCTATATTTGTGAAAAAAGTTCTATAATTTTTGAGTATTTTTTATATAAATTCACAACCTACTGCTATCAAACTTTTACCATATTTAAACTTTCATTTTTCTTTCTAGTTACGAAATTTTTAGACATATTTTGTGTTTTAATAATCAATCACATGTTATTTAACTTCATTTAAATAACCAGTTAAATTTATTTATCAGATTATCTTTAGATTTTACGCTATGTTATAATAAGAATAATGCTTAGAATGGAGAATACTTATGAGTGTATTTCTTAGAATGGAGAGTTTCCAAAAGACTCTTTCAACTTCAGAAGAGAAAATTTATGACTTTGTTTTATCACATCCTGATCAAGTTGTCAAAATGACAGCTAAAGAAATTGCCGATGCTTCTGGTGTGAGTGCACCAACTGTGGTGCGTTTTTCAAAAAAAATCGGTTACGATAGCCTAACTGACTTTAAAATCCAACTATCTACTGAATTGCAAACCAATAAATTACAAACCAATAATTATAATGATGTCGATCCGACTGATTCTTTTTATTCTATCAAAGAAAAAATCAGTGCCAACGCCCAAGTAAGTTTAAGTGAAACCACTAATTTATTAGATGAATCGGCATTTTCTAAAGCCATTACTTTACTCGAACATGCGCAAGTCATTTTTTCTTTTGGTGTGGGGGCCTCAGCGCTTAGTGCACAAGATATCGTCCACAAATGGTCACGAATTGGGAAAGTCGTGCGACAAGAACACGATCTTCACATCCTTTTGCCACAGTTGATCAATTGTAAGCAAAAAGCTGTTTTAATTTTGGTTTCCAATTCCGGTAAAACTCCTGAATTGCTTTATCTAGCGCAAGCGGCACAAAATGCTCGTATTCCAATGATTACGTTAACTCAATTTGGCCCAAATCCACTTGCTGATTTTGCAACAGTAAGCTTGCAAACTGCACGCCCAACTGAGTCGATCAATCGAAGTGCAGCTACGACTTCCCTTTTATCCCAATTTTTAGTTATCGATACATTGTTTTATTTATTTATCAGTCAATATACTCATTATCAAGAAGCGATCGCTACGAGTCGTCAATTGATTACTGACTTTAACCAATCGCATTAAAAAAGAGAGTGTGACAGAAGTTTGTCACACTCTCCAAAAGTCGAATAAACGGTGTTCCAACAGTAGTTCCTTCGAAAAACAAGCCACATCATTACCGAAATAGATGAATCTATTATCGGTAATGATGTGGCTTATTTCTTAGAGCTGCCCACTTTTGTCACAACCTCTTTTTTTGGCATCAAGCAAAATTTCGTCCATGGTTTCATAAAATCAAGCAATATTTGCTCTTCTTTTGGAATATAGGCTACTTGATTTTTACGGGTATCTTCATGAGGAGTCAACGCGATTTGCAATTCATTCTTGTATTGACCAAACGTATCATTGCCAATCAAGATCGCACCACGTTCAAATAGATGGGTATTATCTTGTGGTGGATTGTCTTCTTGTTTATACATCACACGTACTTGCGTCGAACGAACGACCAAAGCATTGCTATCCCCTCTACGATAATGATTCATATCTTCTACTATTTTTGTTTCTAATTCATTCCAATTATGTGTAGCCACGACACCGATCGTAAGTTTATAACGATCGATAGCCGCCATCTCACGTAGTTCTTCTTCGCTTGCATAAGCATTTCCAATGATCACGGTATCGATAACATTGGTCGCAAATAAAATGCGAGCTTGTAATTCCATCGGCAAATGACGGCATAACTCTAGTGTCGGTAAGCCATCTGATACTTCCCATGGTCCCATTGTTGCTGTTTGGCTAGTCACAAATGCAGCTGTTTTTAATCCAAATTTCTTAAAGCGTTCACTACATTTCATAAAGAAATCAAATTCCAATGCGGTTCCTTCTTGTGGATAAAAATTGTGACAGCCATATAAAAATGGAAGATTCGGCTGGTAAGAAACAATGTTTTCAAGATAGGCCACATCGTTACTCATATTCAACTCGATTGCAAGTTGATAATGATTATAACTGATCAACGATTCTTTATTGCCATCGAATCCTTGATCCAGGCGAATCCCATCTGCACCTAATTCATGAAAAAAGGTTAGATCATCATAAGAAATATTTAGTTCATTGAAAATACGTGGTGAAACATCTAGGATCGTCTCAAACCCTAATTGCTTCGCGAAATAAATAATCTCAGAAAATTTTTGTTGGACTTTTTCTTTTCCTTCAGTGACTTCTAACATACTCATGAACAAGCGTTTATACCCTAATGATGCGGCTAGTGTTAAATATTCTTGATCTTTTTTAGGATCGCTATGATCTGGATAGATCGAAATTCCAATTTCTCGTTTCATTGTGTTTGCTCCTTCTCGTTATAAAATAAGCGCCAAGCTGCGAATGTACTTGGATAATCTTTAGTTGTCTGTAGTACGTAATGACTGTATTTCATGATCGTTTCTTGGACCAGTGGATTTTTTTCGATCACACTTCCATTAAAAGCACAGGGCAGTGGCTGTTGTAATTGCCAATTCTGTGCTCCCCATCGATTGATCAAGTGACTAAGCTCTTTGCCCGCTTGAATCAATACTGACCGACAATACGAAAATTGCTCTTGATGTTCTCCGATGAATTGCGCCGCTTTCGCAATCTCTTTACGTTCGCTTTGATAGAACATGCGGATGGCATCTTCAGCACACGATACATTCAACCAGTCTAAAAATGCTTGTTGCCACTCATTCAAGGGCTGATTTGTATCGATCGTATTTGTCAATTCACGGTAAAGACCCACCGCTAAATCGTAACCACTTCCCTTGTCACCTAAGATCGGTCCCCAACCACCGATTTTACTCCATTGTTGCTTGTACCCAACTGCAACTGAACCCGTTCCTGCAATCACTAATAGACCTGAAGTTCGACCGATTTTTGCGATATAAGCTAATTGCGCATCGTTATACAATTCGATCGGCGTTGTTGCAGAATAGGGCATCTTCTCTTTTAGCTGTGCAGCAAGTTCGCTTTGATTTCCTGCTGCACTGAGTCCAGCTAAACCAATCACGATACCATCACACGCATCACCAAGTTGCTGTTTGACTTGCTCAAGTGCTTGGATGAGTTCATTGACTGTTTGTTCTTTAAAAAGCAAGCAATTGCCAGGTCCAACTTGAAATTCTAAACAACATGTTCGATCTTTTCTGTAGACTCTGACTTTAGTCGCTGTTCCTCCGCTATCGATTCCAATAACATAATTCATCAGATCACCTATTTCTAAAAGCCAAGAAAGAAACTTTCTTGGCTTTTTGGTTTTCATATTAAGCTTGCGTTGTCGCCATTTCTTTTTCTTTATCCAATTCATTTTTATCATAGATCGCTACAAACGGATAGTAGATGATGATCGATAAAATAATCAATAAGACGTTTAAGACGATCGCGCGCCAGTCACCACCGGTAGCTAAAAACGCGCCAATTGGTCCAGGTAGCGTCCACGGTGCATTGACACTAACTTCATTTACTAATCCTAATGACGTCACCGTCCAAGCGATGATTCCATTTACGATCGGTGCAATAATAAATGGCGGGATCAAGATTGGGTTTAACACGATCGGTGTTCCAAAAATCAATGGTTCATTGATATTGAAAATCGCTGGGATCAATGCTGTTTTTCCTAAAGTCGAGCCATATTTTGATTTCGTTCTAAAAGCAAGTAAGATAGCTAATCCAATCGTAGAACCTGCACCACCGATCCAGATGAACCATTGGTAAAACGGCTCTGCTGCAATATGTGGTAAAGCTGTTCCATTGGCTACAGCAGTGGTATTTCCTTCAAGTAGTTGCAACCATAATGGTCGAGCTAGTGAACCTACGATAGAAGCACCATGGATCCCGAATGACCAGAAGAAAGTCGTCAAGAATACAATAAAGATCACACTTGGTAATGAATCGGCAGCTTTTACTAATGGACTCACGATCGTTGACACTAATGTATGCCAATCAAATCCTAAGAAGTATGTGATTGTCCCCATACCCAAAATAATGATCAACGTTGGAGTTAGAGCTTCAAATGAACGTGCCACAGCAGGTGGTACTTGGTCGGGCATGGTGATCTTGAATTTTGATTTGTCTGTAAAACGATAAATCTCCACTGCGATAATCGAAGTGATGATCGCCACAAACATTCCGCCACCACCTAAGTTAGCCATTGGCAATACAAATCCTGTAACACCGGCTGCATCTTGTGCTTCAGCTGGAATATTGACTGGAGTAAAGGTTAGTAAAAAGGCCGTTGTCGCTAAAATCCCACCAGATAATCCATCTAGCTTATACGATTTTGCTAAACTATGACCAATCCCAAACGCTGCATACAAACTCATCACGTACATCGTCATTCGATAAGGCAATAAGATCGTCGCTGCATTATTGGACAGAAATTGCGTGATTCCCCAACTTTGCGGTAACGGTGGAAAAGCAATGATCATAAAGAATGATGATACGATGATCAACGGTAAAGTCGCAATGATTCCATCACGTAAAGCGCGTAGATGACGTTGATTGGCTAGTTTTTCCATCGGTCCAGCCAAGTGTTGTTCTACAAAAGCAGTAAACTTGTCTAACATAATAGTATCCTCTCTTTCTAGTTATAAGGGCAAGGTGTAACTTTTCCTAAAATCACTGGTCTTTTGGCACCTGTCACTGAACAAAAATTACTTGGTTGTCCCGTTAAGGTCGCATAACCTAATAAAGCAAATGCTACAGCTTCTTTTGAGTCACTGGAATACCCAAGTTCCTCTTGTGTTTTGATCGAACAATCGATGAGATAATGTTGAAGTCGTTCGCGCAAGAACGTATTATGCGTTCCACCACCAGCTAAAATAATTTCAATTTCTTCTTTAGGGTACTTTGGAAAAACAAATCGTTGGTAATGAAGCGTAATACTATAAGCTGTAAAATCAGTTAATGTATAGATCAAATCTTCTGGTGGATACTCACCATAAGTAGCGAGTAAAGTTTTAACAAATTCCGCGCCAAATTGCTCTCTTCCTGTTGATTTAGGGGGCTGCATCGCTAAGTACGGGTGCTGTTGTAACCGTTGGGATAATTCTGGGATCGCTTTACCACTTCGCGCAACATTCCCATCGACATCATAGGGAACCTGATAAAAATGTTCCATTAATGCATCAACTACCATATTGCCAGGCCCAGTATCAAAGGCGATCACGTCTTCTACTGTTTGATGTTTAGGCAATACCGTGACATTGCCGATACCACCAATATTTTGCAGCAATCGTGTATAGTTTTCAGAACGATAAAGTAAATACTCTGCATATGGAACCAAAGGAGCTCCTTCTCCTCCTGCTGCGAGATCCATCACTCGAAAATTATCGATAACTTGTGTCTTTAAACCGTACGCAATCATCGCAGATTCTCCAATTTGAAACGTGCTACTATATGCTCCAGTCTTAGCCATCGGATCATGCCAAATCGTTTGTCCATGACTTGCAACAAAATCTAGATCTCGTTCGGAACGATTTGCTAGTTTCAACACACTTTGACAAGCTTTTAAACTTAAATCACCTAATTCCATATTAAGTGAACTAATCAAAGGCGTCGTTGAGACTTTTGGATCGCAAGCTTGCTTGATACGACTTTTAGTCTCTTTAGAAAATGTTTGTGTAAAAAATGCGAGTTCTTTGACACGAAACGGATCTTCTTCAAGTTCCACTAAAACGGCATCTATACCATCTAGGCTCGTACCAGACATCAAGCCGATTGCTAACATCGTCTTCCCTCCTTTAAGATAACGTTATCATTTTTTAAAATGATGCAAACAACAAAAGAAGCTTATTTTGTTGTTTGGCCCTCATTTATTGTTGGGTTTAGTATAGCATATGCATCTTTCTTTTACAACGATATTTCATAATATTTTTTAAATAAAAGAAATAGCATTTCATAATAAACAAATTTCTCCTTTGTTTTGTCTTTTTTTGCTACACTAGAACTAATCAAAGGAGGGAATCAAATGGACTATTTTACATTAAACACAGGCATTCTTATTCCGGTTATCGGAAGTGGGACGAACACTTTTGGTAAAGTCGATCATCAATATATGGGCGATATCAATGATGATACTAGTGAAATTTTAGACGCGATCAACCTCGGGTACCGCCATTTTGATACTGCGATCATGTATCGTAATGAAACAGTCGTTGGCCAAGCACTCAAAGAATCTGGTTTACCTCGAGAAGATTTTTTTATTACCTCTAAAATTCCGGGTGAAGCACAATACTATCAAGACGAACAAGCTGTACATCAAGGTGTCAAACAAAGCCTTTCAGCCTTGGACACTGACTATATCGACCTGTATTTGATTCATCACCCTTGGGAAGATAGCAAGCAGATCCAAATGATGTGGCAAGTGCTTGAATCGTATGTCGACCAAGGAACTTTAAAAGCGATCGGTGTATCCAACTTCTCACCAGAGCAACTAACTGATCTGATTGCACACAGTCATATCAAACCTGCTGTGAACCAAATCGAATCACATCCTGGAAAATGGAACCAGTCATGGATCGATTTTTGTCACGAACACGATGTGATCCCGGAAGCTTGGGGACCATTGACACGTGTTAGCGATGAAGCAAAACATGCTTTATCCACTATCGGTGATTATTATGGTAAAACATGGGCTCAAGTGATTTTACGCTATCAGCTAGATCAGCACGTCGTCGTGATTCCAAAATCACATCACCATGGTCGCCAAAAACAAAATCTTGAGTTATTTGATTTTGAACTAAGTGATCATGATCGAAAAATCATTGCCACGCTATAAAGACAGTATCTCCCTTTGCTTGATGCAATAGGAGTTTTTTATTGTATTCATTTTTATCTTTTGTCAACTTAAAAAAAATTTAATTTTTTTTGGAAAAAATGGTTGAAACTTTCATTTTTTTACGATAGAATCAATTCAAATTTAATTGTCTGAAAATTTAGAATCTACAGAATCTTAGGAGGATTTAATATGGAAGCTAGTGCAACCAAAAAGATGACGAAAAAAGAAATCGTCAAAGATCATGTTTACAAAGTCTCAGCAGGAATCTCAAATGCGGTGTTAGTAACCTTAGGAATTGGGTTATTATTTGAAACGATTGGAAAATTCACCGGGATTACTGAGATTACGCAGATTGGTACACTAGCAAAATTATTATTAGCTCCTGCATTTGGTGCTGGAATCGCCTATCAATTAGGTACCAATACATTAGTTGTCTTTAGCTCGATGATTGCATCAACAGTCGGCGCGAACTCTGTCTTTTTCACACAAGGAACCATTGAAAGTATCACGATCACAGGTCATGCGGTGGCTCAAGCTGCCGGTGGTGGAATCTTTACGACGGGTCAACCAATCAGCGCGGTATTAGCTGGATTGATTGCAGCGCTTGTCGGAAAATGGTTGACTGGAAAAACACCGTTGGATATGATTTTAGTCCCATTTGGTAGTTTGCTTGTCGGTGGTGTCAGCGGTGTGTTACTGGCTTACATCACGACTCCGCTTTTATTAGAATTAAGCCAAATGATTGCCAGTACCGTTAATTACTCACCTGTATTTGGGTCAATGGCCGTAGCTTTAGCTTGGAGCATTCTTTTGATGACCCCTGCTTCTTCTGCTGCACTAGCTATCGCGTTACAACTTGATCCGGTATCTTCTGCAGCTGCTTTGATTGGATGTACGTGTCAGTTTGTCGGCTTTACGGTGATGAGTTTCCAAGAAAACAAAATCGGCGCAAACATCGCACAAGGGTTGATCACACCAAAAGTTCAATTTGCTAACTTGACCCTACATCCTCAAATGGTGATTCCACCATTCGTCGCAGCGATCATCTGTGCACCAATCGCTACTGTAGGCTTTCAATTCCAAACTAGTTTTGAACTAGCAGGTCTAGGGTTAAATTCATTGATTGCTCCATTAAATCTATGGGCAACAGATCCTCGTTCATTTGTGATCTATTTAATAGTAGGTATTCTCCTTCCTGCAATCATCACGTATGGTCTGTATTTTGTAATGGTACGTATGGGTTCAGCAAAACGTGGTTATCTAAAGATCGAAGTCCAATAATCTTAAAAGTAAAAAATGACTGTTCGAAAAGTATCCAAACTTTTCAAACAGTCGTTTTATTTTTTTGCTAATTCGTGAAGTAACGGTGTAATCTGTTGTAAAACTTGTTCTTGTGTCAAGGCTTCTGGCCGATCGCCCCAGATTGAAAAATAGACTCCAGCAGGTGACGTGGTCAGCTTTTGATTTTGAGCAAAAGTTTGCGGTGTAAATGCTTGTAGCCGTTCAATCGTTGGATAGTTATATCCAGCAGCCTCACCTAATACGAAGTACAATGCATTATCGTTATAATTGAACACCCGGTGCCCTTTATCTAAAAATGTTTCGACCGGCGCCATCTCAGCTTGCCAACGAGTCCAATAAGCAATTTCGATCGATGGCTTTAATAAACAGTCGGTATCCTCGCGGTAACAACCATCGTTCCAAATACGAGCTACCTTCCCCTGTTTTTCTACAAATCGAGCCAACGTATTCAAATAGTCGACTTGTCTTTTGTTGGATACTTTTTCTTGTATTGTAGATGGAAGTGATGCCAAGTTCGTCCAATCGACGACTTCGTCTCCACCAAGATGAACGATCGGACTGGCATCAAATAATTCCATAATTTCAGTTAACAACTTTTTGACATGTTCTACAAAATCCGGATGCGTCACGTCAGCTGCATGTGCTAACGGAATCATGGATGTAGTCTCTTCACTTAAACGGTATTGCGGGTAGACAGTCAAAAAGTGTCGCAAATGGCCCGGACTATCAAATTCTGGAATGATCGTGATTTTTCGCGCGCGTGCAAATTCTTGAAACTGCTGAATCTCGTGTTTGGTATAGTGTTTAGCAGAAACTAATTTTTTACATACATTACTTTCGATGCGATACCCTTCATTATCTGAAAAATGAAGTTGTAAATGCGTACACTTTGTTTGTCCCATTAGTTCTAGCAAAGAAAAGATAAAGTCGGGTGTATACCATTTACGTGCACAATCCAAGACTACTCCTCGTCGCATACGCTGTGATCCGTTTTGGTAATGATTTGATACGGTTGTAATAATGGACTGCACTCAATTGGTTGTTCTAGCACATTCAGTGATTGCTCCAATTTAGTCGTTTGTGTTTCAATCGTATACGCAACGGCTTGATCACTCAAATTATACCCTCGTACAATCAACGCTTGATCGTTTCTGCGTCTTTTCACTGCTGTTACTTCTAGTAAAGGTTAAATGCTAAAAATACAATATTATATAAAATCGTATTTCGTGTGATCAACCAAGCATCAGAAGATGAGAATAAAAATTTAAAATTCTCAAAACCGACCCAATCACTATGCCTTAGACTGTCGATAAATCCATTTGGTGAAATCCGAAAATCTTTAAATGCCACGATATTGGCAAATACTGGAATGTAGAAGAAAAAGATAAACCAGACGAATCCTGGCAGGGCCATTAGAAGCAATGCTTTATAGTGCCACATGTTTTGCCAAAAGCCAGCCTTTTTTTTCTTTTTCATATTGTCATCTCCTCTCACAAAGAATCATAACGCTTTCAAAACAAAAATAGAATAAACAAATTTAATCTATCCTTAAACAAAATAAAGATTATTATGCTATAGTGCATAGTAATCAAGAATAACTTCGTTTACACTAAATAAAGTTTCCCAAATGATCTATTCTAGAAAGGAAGAAGCAACATGAACAAACAGATTTTGATTTTTGATTTGGACGATACACTTTTAGATTTTAAAACAGGAGAAGCAATCGGATTAAAACGGGTATTTGATCATTTTAAAACAGCAGCACTCGATTATGAAACTTGGTTTACTCAGTATCAAGAAATCAATCAATTGACCTGGAAAAAAATCGAACAAGGAATGACTCCTCAACCCCTATTGGATCGACGTTTTTCCGATACTTTCGCTTACTTTGATCAAAAAACAGACGGCATACAAGCCGAACAATTTTATCGCCAACAACTCGATCAAAACGATGCCTTGATCCCTGGGGCGAAAACACTTGTCAAACGCTTGGTCGAAAACGGCTATCGCTTAGTTGCAGGAACCAATGGAAAAACAGCGACTCAGTACAATCGGTTAGAGCTGACCGGATTGACTGCTTACTTTGAACACATCGTAATCTCTGATGAAATCGGTGTAGCAAAACCTAGTCCCGATTTTTTTCAACATATCTTTGCACTTTATCCAGATTTGATGCGTGATGATTTTTTGATGATCGGAGATTCCTTGCGCTCAGATATTTTAGGTGCCCAACAAGCTCTGATCGACAGCATCTGGATCTGTCCTACGCCGCAACACACTGGTGCGATTTTACCTACGTATACTGTCCGTTCACTTGTTGAATTAGAACAGTTACTTCTTGCATAATTGAAAGAAAAATCAAAAACAGTTTTCAGGAATTTTTTCATAATTTGCGTTAAGATAGAGGTATCCTAGATTCGAGGAGGAATCTTTTTGTATCGACTCAAACATCTGTCTATGTGGCAGAAAAATCTACTCGTTTTGTGGTTCGGAGTCTTTATGACCGGTATCGGGATGAGTGAGATCATGCCCTTTCTCTCCCTGTATATCGATGAACTTGGAAATTTCAGCCAGGCGCAATTGTCGTTTTATAGTAGCTTAGTTTTTGCTGCAGCCTTTTTAGTTATGGCGATCGTTTCACCATTTTGGGGACGATTAGCTGATAAAAAAGGACGAAAACTGATGTTGCTACGTTCTGCATTAGGTATGGCGATCGTCTTCTTTAGTATGGGATTTGTCACAAACGTTTGGCAATTGCTCTTACTTAGAGCTCTCCAAGGTGCTTTTGGTGGATTTACTTCTAATTCAAATGCTTTAATTGCTGTCCAAGCACCGCGTGAAAAATCTGGACAAGCTTTAAGTATTTTAGTTACCGGTGCAACTGCTGGAACACTTCTAGGACCACTGATCGGTGGAACACTTGCAAGTCTCTTTGGCTATCGATTGTCTTTTCACATTACTGGAATCATCATGTTCTTCGTCTTTTTATTGACATTGTTTTTTGTAAAAGAAGATGCTGTCACTAAAAAAATTGAAGAAACCGTGGTCATCGAAAAGCCAAAGCTATCGTTAAAAATGGTGATCAGTCAAAAAATCATTCTGGCTTTATTTATTACCACACTAAGCGTACAACTCGTCAATATGGCGATCAATCCGATTTTAAGTCTGTATGTTAAAGAGTTATTAAATGGTCATCAATCCGTCACTTTCATTGCTGGGATCGTAGCAGCAATGCCTGGAATCTCCACGATGATCGCTGCTCCTTTATTTGGTCGTTTAGGTGATCGGATCGGAACGAATAAAGTTCTGATTTTTGGTTTTGGACTAGCTGCTGTGACCTTTTTACTAACGAGTTTCACACAAAATGTTACGCAATTGATGTTGTTACGTTTCTTGACTGGAATTTCTGATGCGGCGCTTTTCCCATCGATCCAAAGTTTACTAACCAAAAATACCGCAAAAGAAAACACCAGTCTGATTTTTTCTTATAATCAAAGTTTCCAATCGATTGGTAGTGTAATTGGACCGTTGATAGGTGCTCTGATCGCCAATCTTTTCGATTATCCAGCGATTTTTGTATTTTGTAGTCTATTGATGGTCGTAAACTTCTTTGTACTAAAAAAACAACAAACCTAAAAAAACTTGGGCGAGTATCCCTACTCACCCAAGTTTTTTTTAATTTCGTATACTTAATTTGCTTCTCAAAGCACCGACTGTCTGTTTGTTTCCAGTAAAGATCAAATGATCCCCATATTCGATGATCGTATCCCCTCGTGGCGCTATAAATTCACCATAGCGATAGATCCGACTGATTGTGATTTCTTCAATCAATGGCATATGCTTTAAGGCGATACCTGTGTAGCGACGGTTGCTTACAGTCACTTCATATAAACCAGACTCTGTATCATTTAACATTTTTAAAGTCGACGGAGAATCGATCATTTCTCGCAATAAACTAATATTGACATCAAACGTATTAAATAATTCCACACCTTGTGCTTTTAATTTATCGTATCGTGTATTTTCCAGATCATGCGACTCAAAACGAACAATGATCCTTGGAACATTGTATTTCAACGCCACTTTAGCAACTTGATAATTGATCTCTGGGTCACGGTAAGCTAACACTAATACTTCAGCATCAAATACCTGATGTTTCGCAAGCGTGTCTTCAGATAGATCTTCTAGTAGACTCACATGATCTAAGGCATTGTGGAAGGTTTGGTAGTTTTGTTCATCATCTGTTACCATGCGAATATCATACCAGCCTTTAGATAGTTGTTGTGCCACAGGGATAGTCAATACATTTAACCCTACGATTTGTAAGATCGTATTTTGGACTTCTTCGATTTCTGGTCGATACAATTTATTAAAAATGATCGGCGAGAAAATACAGCTCAACACAGCGGCTAGCGTAAATGCTCCGGCCTGTTGATGCGTGATTTGATTTAACGAAACGGCAACTTCTAATGTTGGCAACACAAGCGTGATCGTCGTCGCTGATAAAAAGACACTGGCTAAAGCGTTCGCACGCTGAAACTGTTTACGAAAGACAAAGAACAAGCCCGCTTTTGCTAGCATAAACCCAACAAATAATAAAGGAATCAAAACCATCGAATTAGGATCAGACAATAAGCTACGTAATTCTAGATTCGCACCGGTCATAATAAAGAAGATCGGTATGAAAAAGCCATATCCGATCGAAGTCAACTTTTCTTGTGTTGCTTCACTTGGACTCAATAATTTCATCACGATCCCCGCTAAAAAGGCGCCTAAAATATTTTCAGCACCCACTGTTTCTGCGACAGTGACTAGCGTAAAGACGATGAAAAATGCAAGACGAATATCTAACTGTGTCGTTGCTTTATTGATTCGTTCAAAAAAGTGATAAATTCCACGAAATCGCATCAATAATACAATTGCTACTAAAAAGATGATTAAAATCAACCAAATTTGATTCGCATCGCCCCCATTTAACGCAGCATATACAGATAATGCAAGTAGTGGAATGACTTCACCCAATACTGCTACCAATAACAACGTTTGTCCGTAAGGCTTACTTAGCAATTCTTTTTCTTTTAACGCTGCGATCACGACACCCAATGCGATCGTGGAAAATAAAATCGTCGCAATCACGATATTATCAAATAATCCGCTCACAGCTAGTCCCCAACTGAGCAAACCAGAAAACAATACAATCATTACAAAGGATAAGATCGCGGTTTTCAGTGGGGAGCCTTCTGCTTTTTGATCTCCTTTTTTACTCTTGAATAATTCAAAATCGATTTCCATACCAGATAAGAAAATCAAGATGATCACACCTAATCCGGATAACATCGTTAAACTATCGCTGTCGCCGATCAACGATAGACCGGTCTTTCCAATAATGATCCCGATAACAATTTCAGCAATCGCTGTGGGCACTGCAGTAATGTTAAACCGTGCCATCAAAAGGGGAATCATCAATGCTGCAAATAATACAATTAATAATGACATACTTTCACCTACAATTTACGTTTTCATTTAGTACATGTCGTCCATTATAAGCTATTTGAAAACAAATGAAAAAGTTTTTACTCATTTTCATACAAAAAAGAGTCATCCAAGCGATGACTCTTTACCTAACATTATTCTTTTTCAATAACGATTTTACCTACAGCATGATGTGTTTCACTTAATGCATGCGCATCATAAATCCCTTGACGCGTTAATGGGAAAGTTTTTCCAACTACACTACGTAGTTTTCCTGCTTCCATTAAATCACCTAGTTCTTTTAATTGTTTTCCATTGGTATCTAACCAAACGGCTTTGGCATGGATCCCTTTTTCTTTAGCTTTGTCTTCATCTTCGATCGATAAAATACTGATCAAATAACCACCTTCTTTTAAGATGTCCATACTATTTTTTTGAACGTCGCCACCCATGGTATCTAAGACCATATCGACTTCTTTAGCTACATCTCTAAAATCAGTTGAACGGTAATCGATGACTTCATCAGCACCTAATGATTTTAATAGCTCATGATTTTTTTCGCTTGCTGTTGTATAAACATACGCACCTTTAGCTTTTGCCAATTGGATCGCATATGTTCCGACACCACCAGCACCGGCATGGATCAATACTTTTTGTCCTTTTGTTACATGACCGTGATCAAATAATGCTTGATAAGCAGTCAAACCAGCTAATGGTACTGCCGCAGCTTCATTGGCACTTACTCCTTTTGGTAGAGGCGCTAGTAGATGCTCATCCACGATTGTATGTTCTGCATACGTTCCAAAACGGGTTGTATCTGGACGTGCAAAAATACGGTCGCCTACTTTCCATTCTGTTACGTCGCTGCCAACTTCTTCAATCGTTCCGGCAACGTCCCAACCTAAAATAATCGGAAAATCCCATGGGAACATTTGTGCTAGATATCCTTCACGTAACTTCCAATCGATTGGGTTGATCGAGGTTGCATCGACTGAAACAAGCACTTGTTTCGCTCCTAGTTCAGGTAAAGTTACCTTTGCTTCTTCTAATTGATCTTTTCCACCGTATTGGTTGATGACTACTGCTTTTGTTTTCATAAGTTTAAACGCTCCTTTTAAGTTTGCTTCTTGTTTGATTATTTACATTGTATACAATCCATTAATATTTGACAAAAGAAAAGGCTCAAAAAAAAAGCACAAGAATCGCTCAGATCCTTGCGCTGTCTGTTTAGTTCATTTGTTTAACTAATTCTTCGATCCCTGTTAAGGATTGATAGCCATACCCAAATAAATAATTGTAATCTACGGCGTATACTTTTTTATTTTTTATTGCTTGCATACTTGCTAATTTGGGATTTTTATATAATGCATCGATGACTTGTTGTCCACTGACACTATCTTTAATTGTTGACCAATCGCCAACGATCAATACATCAGGATCTGTTTCGATCAGTGTTTCTTCACTCACATCACCGGTTTGGTCTTTAAAAACATTATCTAATTTCACCATTTTAAACAAATCATTGAAAAACGGCTCATCGTGTGCACTATAGACCACGACTTGAGTAGGATCGCTCATATGCAAGTAAGCAAATGTTTGCACTTTTTGATCCTTTACACTTTCTTTTACAGCGTCCTCACGTGTTTTGATCTCGGCTGCAAATGTTTTCGCTTCAGCTTCTTTATCAAAAATCTTTCCTGTATTTTTAATATCTTGATATACTGAATCAAATGTTGCACCCGTGATCGAAGATTCTAAAACATAAGTTTTTACTCCCATATCGTTTAAAGAATCGACTGTACCCACACCCCAATCTTGATTATCAAATAGACCTCCTCGACCATAAATCAAATCAGGATCGACACTAAGTGCAGTTTCTTTACCGATATAGCTATTTCCTAGATCTTTTAATTCATTAAATTCTTTTTCCACACTAGTATCTGCCGCACCAAATGTCGCGCCGACACCTGCGATTTGATCTTTTAGACCTAAATGTAACAATAATTCAGCTGCAGGTCTGGTATTGGCGACTACGCGAGTAGGTTTCTCATCAAAAGTTTCTGCTTTTTTCGTCCAATCCGTTCCGCCTTCTGCACGGATATAATTGTCGATCGTTACGGGATAGCCTTGACTTGCTTCACTTGAGCTCGTCGTTTTTTCACTAGTCCCACATGCGCTCATCGCAAATGTAGCCATGGCTAGACCCACGATCAATCCTACTGTTTTATTCATTGACTATTTCCTCATTTCTACTATAGTAAAACCCTAATCCATTCGTGATTGGGTGGCGATAAATTTGACACGCTACTCCATAAAGTTCTGTGACTAAAGAAGAGGTCAAGACTTCTTCTGGAGTTCCTTGTGCTACGATTTGCCCCTCTTTTAATGCAAATAAATAATCACAATAATACGCGGCATCTTCTAGATCATGTAGCGCAGCAAGTATTCCGATCCCTAACTCTTTGACTGTTTCTAAGATCTCTAGATGATAGCGAATATCTAAATGATTGGTCGGTTCATCTAGGATCAGATAGTTTGGTTGCTGCGTAATCGCTCTGGCCATGACGACACGCTGTTTTTCCCCACCTGAAAGCGATAAAAAACTACGATGACGATAACTACTTAATCCTGTTTTTTCTAGCGCTTTTGTAACGATCTGTTCGTCTTCACGATTTTCACCTTCTAAAAAGCCTTTATACGGGGTTCGTCCCATAAATACGATTTGTTCAACCGTTAAATCAAAGCTCAATTCATTAAACTGGCTGACCACGCTCAAGTTTTGAGCCACTTGTTTTTCATGACTCGACACTAGATCTAGACCATTTAAAACAATCGTACCGCTATCAGGTTTTAAGGCTTTATAGACTGTTTTGAGCAACGTAGATTTGCCACTTCCATTTGCTCCGATCAAACCCACAAATTGACCTTTTTGTGTTTGTAAGGAAATATCCGTTAAAATCTTTTTTTGTCCTAATGTGACATTTAGTTGATCGATTTCTAATTCCAAGACCCGTTACCCTCCAAACTGATATTGCTTTTTCACAATGATATAAATGAACACTGGTGCTCCAATGATCGCTGTAATGATCCCGATCGGAAGCTCTACACCAGTCAAAATCGAACGCGCGAACAGGTCTGCCCAAATCATAAATAGGGCACCAGAAAATGCTGATAATGGCAATAACAAACGATGATCTGAACCAAAAAAACCACGAATGATATGGGGGATGATCAGACCGACAAAACCGATCATACCTGAATTTGCAACAATGATACTCGTTAGTAATGCCGATAACATCATGTAGATCTTACGGTAAAACGTCAAACGTATCCCTAATGTTACGGCCACTTCATCTCCCAAAAGCATCGTATTTAAAATTCGAGCTTGCATAAAAAAGTAAAGCGTCAATGCTAAGACCAAACTACCAACTAAGGGCAATTTAGTCCAACTCGCTGAAGCTAGACTTCCCATCGACCAAAATGTGACCGTTTTGATTCCTTCTGCATTATTAGCTAGATAGACGATCAGATTGGATAGAGCTCCACCAAGCGCACTAATGATCAACCCTGATAATACCAATTTAGTCGACGTCATTTTACCACCAACTGCAGCTAATATTAATACTAAGATCGTAGCCAATACAGCGCCCACAAAAGCGCCTAGTGCTAAACCAAATTGTGCAAAAAAGGCCGATGTCCCAAAACCAATCAAGATCGCAAAGGTAGCACCTAATGAAGCACCAGAAGAAATCCCTAAAATATATGGATCTGCTAGCGGGTTTTGAACGACGGCTTGCATCACGACACCACTGACTGCAAGTCCCATCCCAACTAAGATCGCTAGAAAAATCCGGGGCATTCGTAAAAACCAAACAATATTGACACTAGATGCTGGCAAGTGTTCCACTGAGCCAATCAAGCCTCCGCTAAATTTGTACACTAAGATTTGATATATCTGTCCTAGTGAAATATCTGCTTGGCCATTGACTAATGCGATTCCGATTGAAATAAAAATCAACACAATCGCTAAGATACTATAGACTACTGCACGCTTGAGCAATTGATGCGACAAAACAGACTTACTCACTTGCTACCCAACTTTCTTTTACAAGTTGTTGGTTTTTATCATGGAATTTTTCATTATGAGAAGATACCATCGCTTGTGACGCGCTTTCAGGTTCTAAGTAAAGCTTGATTTGATTTACAGCTTGAGCCGCATCTTGGAAGGCACCAGCAAGTAGATGGACTTTTCCTACACACGAATGGATGTCACCCGCTGCAAATAAACCAGCAATATTCGTTTTTGTTGGTTCCTCACATAACAAATAAAAATCGTCTTTTCTCGCTAAAGCAAGATCGAGTGCATCTAACAGATCCGCTTCACGATCATATCCATGTTGGACCAATACATGATCACAAGGCAAATGAGTGAGCTCACGGGTTTTTGTATGGCGCAAGTTCAACACTAAAGATTCTTTATGATAAGGGTCTACCGATTCGATCACCACATTGGTTAAGATAGGGATATTGGCTTGGATCAATTTTTTTGTCTGTGCTTCATGCGCTTTTAATGCTTCACCACGATAACAAACCGTCACATTGGCATCATAATCTTTTGCTTCTAAAGCGTAATCGACCGCCCCATCGCCACCACCAGAAATGACTAATGACTTATTAAAAATTGCGTGTTGATCTGGAAATTCGTAATGGATATAAGATCCGATCTGCTTTTGAATAAAACAAGGTAATTTTTGTGGCGAAATAATTCCGCCACCAATCGCAAATAAAATCGTTTTTCCAAAATATACTTTTCCAGATTGATCTGTCACTCTAAAGAGGTCTTCTTCTTTAATCACGGAAATAATTTTCGTGTCTAAAAAGACATCCGGTTCAAACGTCAACCCTTGCTCGATCAATTGCGCTCTGACTTGTTTGCCTTTAGTCGGTGGTAATGCACCGATATCCCAAACTATTTTTTCTGGATAAAAACTTAATTTTCCACCCAATTCATCTTGCGCTTCGAATAACGCTACGGATAAATCACGTAATCCGGCATAAAAACTACTATATAAACCGGCAGGGCCTCCACCGATAATCATCACATCATATACTTGGTTCATGGTATTTCCTCCATTTCTCCATTATCAATTGAAAATCATTCTCAATTACATAAGGTCATTATAGACAACTCTTCTTTGTTTGTAAATCCTTCTTTTGCATAAACATTAGATTTAGATAAGAAAAAAATTATTTTTTCTCATCTAATTGTTTAATACCTAAATTTTGCCCCCAAAAAAAAGAGAGGTTTCCCTCTCTTTTTATGTTTCAAGTAAAGTAGCGAAAAATAACCCACTAGATTTTGCTCCAGGATCGATATGGCCGATTGCACGTTCACCTAAATAAGAAGCTCGGCCTTTTTTTGCGACAAGATCTTTTGTATGTTCGACATACTCTGTAATTTTTTCAAGCGTCAGTTGCTGTTCGTTTAAATCTGCTACGCAAGGAACCCAAACATCTAACATGGTTTTATCTTCTCGTTCTGCTTTTCCTCGTTTTTGGATCCCTTGTGCACCAGCTTCTAAAATTTGGGCTAATTCTTCAGTCGAAGTAATCGTCTTTTTATCTTTACTTGCTTGTGCCATTGCCATAAACGCTGATCCGTATAATGGTCCTGACGCGCCACCAACTTTTGAGATCATCGCCATCGCCATCATTTTAAAGACGTCTGCTATCGTTTCGGGCATTTTTTGTGCTTTGGCATCTTGATACGCTTGGACTCCACGTGCCATATTGTTTCCATGATCCCCATCTCCAATTGGCGTATCAAGATTACTTAATTCTTGTTTGTGTTCGTTGATCACTTGTGTAAAGCGATCAAACCAATCTGCTATCGTTTCAACTGTATATTCCACTAAGAAACCTCCTTACCACGCAATGGTATGTACTTCTTCTTCTAGATACATCAACCAATCTTTATGATTCGTTAAATCGATCATCGTTAAAGACAAACCTTGCATTTCGATTGATGTCATAAAGTTACCAACTTTTGTAAAGACGACATCTAATTGGTGTGTCTTGCAAAGATCTAAAACATCTTTCATAAAAATAAATTGCTCCATTAATGGTGTGCCACCCATACCGTTGACTAAAATTCCGACTTGTTTAGGCGTCTCTTCGTAAGCACTTAATAGTTTATCCATTAATTCTTTAGCCAATTCTTTTGATGGTTTTATTTTTTCCTTACGATATCCAGGCTCACCATGAATACCTACACCATATTCGATTTCATCATCTTCAAGTTCAAATCCAGGATGTCCGACTTCTGGTACGGTAGCAGCTTTTAGAGCGATCCCAATCGTTTTGGTATTCGCTACAGCAGCCTCTCCTAGTTCTTTTAATTGTACAAGCGTATTCCCTTGCCGTGCCGCAGCACCGACTAGTTTATGGATCAATACCGTCCCCGCAACACCGCGTTTACCTGCTGTATAGGTACTATTTTCTACAGCGATATCATCGTCAACGACCACCGTTTCCACTGAGATATCTTCCATTTCAGCAAGTTCTTTGGCCATATCAAAATTTAAAATATCACCCGTATAGTTTTTAACAATCAACAAGACGCCTTGTCCAAGATCAGCAGCTTTGATTCCTTCTAATACTTGATTAGGCGTAGGAGATGTAAAGACATCACCTAAAACGGCAGCATGCAACATCCCATCTCCGACAAAACCAGCATGGGCTGGTTCGTGACCGCTGCCACCACCTGAAACAAGACCGACTTGTTTTTCCATATGCGTACGTTTGATTACACGACTATCGGATACCCGTGTAACAAGTTTAGGATAACTTTGAACGATTCCTTCTAACATTTCTTCTACGATTTGATCTGGTGCATTGATGATTTTCTTCACTTTAGTCCCACCCTTCTTTTGTAGAGCGTTTTGCTTCTTGGATGATTTGTTGACTATCTTCTGAAATTGTTGCTGTGATTGCTGCTGCAAATGCGCCTTCAACTAACGGTGCATCTACTAAGTGATAATGTATTTTTCGTTCTTCTTCGATTAAATCAAATGCCAATTCTGCATTTAGCACTGCGCTACCGATGTCGGCAAAAACAAAAAATTCTGTGTCTGGTGAAGCTGCTGCGACAACATCTAAAATTTTCGTTGGATTAGACCCTAATTCACCTGTTTCGGTCCCACCTAAAGAATGGATCACCAAGCGCTCGGCATTGGCCATATCTTCGATCATCGCTTTTAGTCCGTCTGTAATTTGTTTACTATGTGAAATCAATAAAATCGCATATTGCATCTTCCCACCCCTTTTTTGATAACGTTTACAATTTAAAAATAAAAAAAACATATCAATTGAACTCTTAGGCTCACTTGATATGTTTAGTATAACAAAGATTTATATTCTTGTGTATCAAAGAAAACTATTCGACATAAGCTAGACGATACGATACTGTACGACCGAATGGATAGATTTGAAGATCTTTTAGTTGATCACTTTGTAAGTAAGCTACTGCTCCTTGATATAAAGGAATCACGGCAGTATCTGTTTCAACCAATTGTTTTTCTAACTCTTTTAGTTTATCCCAACGTGCTTCAGGATCATTTGCTAAAGTCGTACGAGCTTCTTCTAGGCCTTGATCATAACTTTCGCTAACATAACCAGAAGTATTCAATCCACCTTTAGAATCATAAAATTCTAAGAAGTTGATTGGATCCGCATAATCAGGTGTCCATGTTCCAAATGCGATATCAAAATCACCTTTCGTCTGTAGGTCCAAACGATTTTGTAATGGCACTGATTTTAAGTTGATCGTTAATCCCGGTAAGTTTTGTTCAAGCTGTCCTTGGATAAATTCGATTGTTTTCTTCGCTGCAGCAGTATCTGCTGATAAGACTTCTAACGTGATCTCATCTTGACCTAATTCTTGTTTCGCTTCTGCCCAAAGTTTTTGTGCTTGCTCTACATTATATGGTAATAAATCGCCATTTTCTTTACGGAAATCTTCACCAGTTTTTGGATCTTTAGCAAAGTTCGCTGGAACAAAACCGTTCAAGGCAGTCGAGCCATCGCCTAAAATATCTTCAGCGAATGCTTTTTTGTCGATTGCTTGCATGATTGCTTGACGGACTTTGACGTTCCCAGTCACTTCACGTTTTTGATTGGCACTCAAATATCCTACTAATGATTTTGGTACGTAGTGTGCATTCGCGTTGTCTTTATATTGTTTCGCATAAGTATCTGAAAGTGTTGTAAAGTCGAGCGCTTGTGTTTCAAAAAGATTGACTCCTGTCCCTACTTCTTTAACTACTTGAACATCGACTTCGTCTAATTTCACATTATCTGCATCCCAATATCTAGGGTTTTTGACCAATTTCCAAGATTCATTGGTACCTGTCCAATCTTCGATCACAAATGGCCCGTTTCCAACAAAATTTTCTGTTGTTGTCCCATATGATTTGCCTTTATCTTTAGCAAACGCTGCATTTTTTGGCATGAATGGTGTCCCTACCAAAATCTGATCCAAATACGTGATCGGACTTTCTAACTCGATCTGTAAAGTCTTATCATCTAACGCTTTTACGCCTAATGTATCAACAGTTGTTTCACCACGACGGATTTTACTAGCATTTTTAAAGATATCCATCCGATTACTACTACTTGAGGCATTCGCCGGATCGACAACATATTGATATGCATAGACGAAATCATTTGCCGTTACAGGATCGCCATTGCTCCATGTCGTATCTTTTAATTTAAACGTATATGTTTTTCCATCTTCACTAACTGTAGGCTTCTCAGCCGCTAACGCAAGTTCTGGATCGCCGTTTTTATCCGTACGATACAATCCTTCTGTGACTTGACCGATCATATCTGAACTATTGACATCACTATATTGTCCACTATCTAAAGTAGACAATTCTCCTGGTGTCGATACTTCGATGATTTGTTTGGTCTCGGTTGTGCTATCTTTTTTATTTCCTGTAGTACTACATGCTCCCAACAACAACGTTGCAATTGCTAAACTGGCCACTAACCGCTTTTTCATTTTGTTCCCCCTATTATAATTGATTCACAACATAATCAAATGTTTGCATTTCCTGAGCAAGTACCTCATACGCAAAATCAGGATGCCACTGGACACCTAAAATACGATGTTTCTTTGCTTCGATTCCCTCTACGATGCCATCAGGACTCCAAGCCGTCGTTTCAAACGGTGCGGCTACTTTATCCAAAGCTTGATAATGAAACGAATTGACCTGGGTCTTTTGTCCATAAATCAGTCGTAGCGTACTTGCATCTTTTGTTTCGATAGCATGTGTCGGAATTTCTTTTGGTACTGGTGTTTGCATGTGCATAATGTGATCTGATTCAATTTTTTGTAACAGATCACCACCTAAAGCCACATTGATCAACTGCATCCCTCGACAAACCGCAAAGATCGGTTTTTCTTGTTTTAGCGCTTCATCGATCAAAGCAAGCTCAAATTCATCTCGAGCAAGATAGCTATGATCCATTTCAGTTGCCAAACGCTGACCATAAAATTTAGTCGAAACATTTTGACCGCCGGCTAGTACAAGTTTATCGATTTGACTGACATACTCTTTCGCTGCTTCTGGTTCACTGATCGGTAACATCAACGCTAGCCCACCAGCTTTTTGTACCGCTTTGACGTAGCCAAGTGGCGTATATGCAATCGGCATACGATGGAGTGTTGTTCCCGAATCTTGGATCTCATTTGCAGCAATTCCGATCAATTGTTTTTTCATGTACCTTCATCCCTTTTTACGAAACAAACAGCGGATTAGACTATTCATTTTTTTCTTTCTTACTATTGTAATGTAACGCTTATGAAAAGCCTACTACATTCGATTGATTTGGTGATATAAAAAAATTATCACGATTCATTTATTTGCGCAATCAATCTTACTTGTGCTCATTAGTGGACAAATTTTTTGCTTACAATTGTTCAGATTGCATCTGATACATCTGATGGTAAATTCCTTGTTGTTCCAACAAATGTAAATGGTTTCCTTGTTCTACGATCCGTCCTTGATCAAGTACAAAAATCTGGTTGGCATCTTTGATCGTAGATAAACGATGGGCGATCATAAATGTTGTACGCCCTTTTTTCACAACATCCATCGCTTGTTGGATGATATGCTCTGTTTCTGTATCCACATGACTTGTCGCTTCGTCTAGAATCAAAATTTTAGGATCCACAACTAGTGCACGCGCAAAACTGATCAACTGACGTTCACCACTAGAAAATTCACTGCCTTTTTCAACAACAGGATGATGGATCCCTTTTTTATATCGCTCGATCAAGCTACTGGCCCCTACTTGTCTAAGGGCTTCTTTGATCATGTCATCAGTGATCTCAGGACGATTCATACCGATATTGCTTGCGATCGTCCCTGTAAACAAATACGGATCTTGCATCACGATCGCCATTAAATCGCGTACACTTTGGCGATCACATCGTGCGATCTCTTGCTCGTCGATCAAAATCTTGCCATATTGTGGATCATAAAACCGAAACAATAGATTTAAGATACTCGATTTTCCAGAACCCGTATGACCAACCAGGGCCACCGTTTCACCAGGTGTAACATGGAAATCGATGTTCTTTAAGATCATATGGTCATCGCTATAGCCAAACGTTACATCTGAAAAACGAACTTCGCCCTTTTTCATGAAAAAAGGTTTTGTTTGCTGACTTTCTATTTTTTGATCTGCAAATTCAAAGATCCGTTTTCCTGCTGCAAGCGATTGTTGGACATTGGTAATTGTTTGTACAAAGCCATCGATTGGGTCAAACAAGCGATTGATATAGTCGATAAAGACATAAATGATCCCAGCAGAGAGCGCTAAACGATCGCCTAAAAATTGTGCACTCAGCGTTGTGATCACGATCAAGATCGTCATATTTCTCAATAATGCTCCCAATCCCCAAGCGACCAACGAATCTAACAGTAGATATTTTCGTCCTGCTAAAAACCATTTTTGGACGGTATCTTTAAATTCTTGGTATAGTTTTGTTTCTTGCTGAAAAGCTTGAATCACCGCGATCCCTTGTACAAATTCGTTCAATTGACCACTGATTTGCGAAATATACTCACGCATGGCCAGATTATAACGAGAAGCATATTTCGTATACAGATGCTGCCAAATAATCAAGATCGGAAGCAAAATCAACATTGCAGAACCTAATAAGCGATTTAATAAGATCAACGCGATGAATGCTCCGATGATTTGGATCACATTGCTTAATAAATTACTGATAACACTCACGTAAAAATTTCCACGTAACACTTCAGTATCATTTGTGATCCGTGCTACGACTTTTCCAGAAGGCATCTGATCAAAATAAGAAACGGGTAGTCGATGCATATGTGCAAATAAATCGTTCCGCATACGTTTGACGATTCGATTTGACATTTTACGTAATAGCAATAGACTGCTGTAACGTAATAAAGAACCAACGAGATTTAATAAAAAATAACTCATTAACAAAATGATCAACAACTCACCATTTAACGATCCCATTTGATAAGCTGGCGTCATGACTTTGTCGATCAATTGTTTTGCAATCATCGGTGAATAAAGTTCTAGCGCTGTCGCGATAATCAGTAAACTTGCACCGATTATAAACCGTTGGCGATGGTAGCGGATATAACTTAACAGCCGCTTACTCGTTTGTATCATCGCTTGTGTCCTCCTTAATTTGTTGATGGTAATACTGGTTTTGGTACCATCCCGGTACATGGATCAATGTCTGATGCGTTCCCATTTGCGTAATTCGTCCATCATCTAAGACGATGATCTTATCTGCTTTTGTGATCGCAGATAATCGATGGGTTACGATCAACGAAGTCTGTTTTCCTTCCATTAACTGTTCCATGTTTTCAATAATTTGTTGTTCCGTCTTCGCATCAACTGCAGATAATGCATCATCTAAAAGCAGCACTTCGCTTTGTCTTAAAAAGGCGCGTGCTAAAGACAAACGTTGTTTTTGACCACCAGATAATGAGACCCCTTTTTCTCCAACCAAAGTATCCAATCCTTCTGGCATACGCTTGACATCTTCAGCAAAACTCGCTAATGCTAAGACTTCCCATAAGCGTTCATCTGTAGCATTCGCATCCCCAAACAATAGATTTTCACGAATCGTCCGTGAAAATAGCGTGTGCTCTTGAGGGACTTCTGCAATCTTATCGCGTAGTTCATTGGTCTGATAAAGTGTCAAGTCTTGTCCGTTGATCTGCAAGATTTGATTAGAAAACGGATAGCGATGACCAAACTGGCGTAACAATGTCGTTTTTCCACTTCCGGTTTTTCCGACGATCCCTATGATTTCACCTTTTTTGATCGTTAAATCAACGCCGTTTAAGACGAAACGTTCTGTTTTCGGATACGCGAAATGAAAATCCTCAAATGTGATTTCTTCGATCCGTGGCAATGATTTATGTCCGGGAGCTTCTAAATCATCTCCAGTTTCTAGTACTTGATTGATCCGTCGCCATGAAGCAGCTCCTTGTTGCATTACATTGATCAAATCACCCGCTGAGATCATCGGCCAAACAACCATTGTCAAATAAACTTGAAACGATACCATAGCACCTAATGTGATTTGTTGTCGTGCTACAAAAAGCGCACCAAAACCAAAACTAAGCACAAAACTGACTGCTAAAATCGTCGTGATCAATGGACCAAAACGCGAGTCGATTTCAGAAACGATATCATTTTTTTGTTTTGTTTGTTCCGTTTTTTCTTCAAAAATTGCCGCAGTCTCGTCTTCCATTCCAAATGCACGAATCACGCGCACGCCATCGATCATCTCTAGTACTTCACTATTCATTTCCGAAACGGACCGCTGAGCATCGGTAAATGCTTCATCGACTCGTGAGCCCCATTTAAAAATGTAATACGCCAAGATCGGCATCGGAATCAACGCGATCAAGGTAAGTTTGAAAGATACCGTAATGGCCATCATGGCTAAAATAAAGAACAGATAGACGCTTGTATTAAAAAATACCATCAAGCCATAGCCTACTGTCATCCCCATTACTTAGACATCGTCACTTGAACGTGTCATCAAATCACCTGTCCGAAACCTTTGATAAAACGGGGCATTCATGTGTAGAAAGTGCTCCATTAAATTATTACGCAATGTCTTTTGTAAATCGTACGAACCGATAAATAAATAAAAATTCCAAATAAATCCTGAAACATAAGACAAGATGATTGCACCTAAAAATAGGCCAACATACAGCCATAACATAGGAAACGTCAACGTTTTTTGGATAATGCCATCGATAAACAAACGTAATAGATACGTTGGTGCGACCGTCATCGCACTCGAGATCAACATAAATAAGATTACGATCGTATAACGAAACTTGTGTAGCTTGAAATACTGCATTAATTGCTTAATAATGTACGTCATTTTTTCTCTCCATTTTCTCTTAAATTTACACAAAAAGACTCTGCCCCTAAATTGGACAGAGTCTACAGGTATCTACAAAAAGGCCTTGTTTGCTATACGTGCGAACTATGAAAGTCAGGGTAAGGATTAAACAGATTCAATTTGAATATTCGTTCGTTTTTTGTAATGTTTTTCATATTTAAAACCCCTTTCTTTCGTTTTCGTTCCGTATATTTACAAACAATAGTCTACCTTTTGTTGGAAAAAGAAGCAAGTACTTTCTTAATATTTTTTTAATTTATTTAACGCAGCTGCTGGAATGCTTTGCTCACTGACTTCTTCGTAGGTAATGACGTGTGCTCCTTTATTCGTTAATTTTAAATAATGATCGACTTTCAAAACGGACAATCCATTAAATTCAATCGGTCTCGTGTTTCCATCTTCTGTTACCGCTTCTTGCTGATAAGTCGCTGTACCGTAACCATTGACTGAAACAGGGTCAGTCGTTTTCACGTAGACTTGTGTTTGTCTGACAAAAGGATTCAATTGATCTGCTAGATTTGCCCATTCACCTGATGCATTTGCTGTCGTGTATTTTAAACCGACCAATATAACACTGCCTACCGCTACTGTTCCTAAAATGACTAACACGATTTTTTTGATTGCGTTCATTTTTTTCATTCTCCTTTGATTCTACTCATTTTACTTGTTTTGCTCAAAATGAGTATAGACCATTTAAGGAAGCAATACATCCTACTTAAGCATGAAAAAAGAAGGCTGTGGCAGAAGTGAACAGCTCCAAAAAATAAGCCGAATCATTCCGATAATAGGATCGCCTATTTCGGTAATGATTCGGCTTATTTTTCTTGGAGCTACTTCTGGAACACCGTTTATTCGGTTCTTAGAATCTGTGACAGAAACCTTTCACAGCCTATTGATTGAACGAAATGTTTGAGTTAACCATTTGATCTCACGAGTCGATGTACAACAACAGCCACCGATAAATCGACACCCTAACTCATGCCATTTTTTAGCTTCTGTAGTAAACATTTGCTCAGTTTGGTGAGCATGAGTCCATGTTTTCGTAACGGGATCATAAACTGCACCTGAATTTGGATAAGTCACAAACGGCTTATGTTCAGAAAGTTTTGCTAATGCCATTAGCGTTGGTGAAACAAGATCTGGTTGGACACAGTTGATTCCATAACCTAAAACATAAGGCGATGCTTCGAGCTTTTTTTGGATAATCGCTAAAGGTGTACCATCACTTAAATGTGTTGCATCCTTTAACGTCATCGTTACCCAAGCTTTGATTGAATCAGATTCTGCGAGTAGTTCTAATAATGCCTCGATCTCAATATGATCTGGCATCGTTTCACACGCCAAAAGATCTGCGCCAGCTTCGATCAACAAGTCCATTCTTTCTTTATGGAAAACCTTCAATTCTTCTTTCGTTTTGCCATAATTCCCTCGATATTCTGAACCGTCTGCTAAATAAGCACCGTAAGGCCCGACAGATCCCGCAACGAACATAGGATGAGACACAGATGCTCTAGTTCGAGCTTGTTTAGCGAGTTCCACAGTTTGTTTGATCAACTGACGTCCTTGTTCTTTTTGGATCCCTAATTTTTCAAATCCAGCAATCGTCGCTTGATAACTATTGGTAATCGCAATATTTGCACCTGCTTCAAAATAAGCTTGATGGACAGCGATCACCTTTTCTTGATCGTGCATCAATGCTTTTGCAGTCCACAAAGGATCATTTAAATCCAAGCCCTGTTCTTCTAGTCCTAATGACATCGAACCGTCGATCAACATAACGTCTTGTTCTTGTAGGAATGTTTCAATGTTCATATGCGTTCTCCTTCTAACGTATTCTCCGCTTTTTTTCTAAAGAAGAACTGATAATATAAAAAACACAAAATCGTAAACGGAATCCCAATGATCAATGCAATACGTTGATTTGGGTCAAATGCAATCCCAATAATCGATACGATACAAACGATAATTACAGCCCAGGGCAGTGCAGGATATAAAGGTGTACGGTAATTTAGATCGGCTACCGTATGTCCTTTGACTAAATATTGTTTACGAAAGTTCAGCTGCGCCCAACCAATACTCAACCACACCATCACAACAGCAAATGCTGAAATCGAAACAAGTGCTAAATAAACAGTATCTGCAGCAAAAATACTAGAAAATAGCGAAAGCAATCCACCGATCAAAGTTAAGATCAAGCCATATACCGGTAGTCCTCGTTTCGACAATTTAGCAAAGCGATTTGGTAAAGTCCCAGCTTGAGCTAGTGACCAAAGCATACGAGAAGCGGCATAGACGCCTGAATTGGCTCCAGATAACACAGCGGTAATCAAAACAAAATTCATGATGTCGGCAGTATAAGGAATCCCCATTTGCCCTAAGATAAACGTGATTGGACTCTCATCTAGATTGGCAGCTGATTTTGGTAGTAAAGCTCCAATCACAACAATCGTTCCGATAAATAAAATGATCAAGATCAAGATCGTACGACCAATCGCACGAGGAATATTTTTACTTGGATTTTCTGTTTCTCCAGCAGCCACACCAATCAACTCTGTACCTGAAAAGGCAAAGTTAGCCGAAAGGATCGCTAAAAAGACTGCTCCTGCGCCTTTTGGAAACCAACCATCGACTGTTAAATTGTGAAATAACGGTGCTGTCGTTTGGCCTTCGATCGGTACAAAACCAAAGATACCGACTATCCCTAAAATTAAAAAGAATGATAAGGCCAATACTTTGATCAAAGACATCCAAAATTCACTAATGGCAAACCAACGGATGTCGACGATATTTGACCAGAAAATGATCAGCATAAACGCGGCACACCAGATCCAAGTTGGAATCGTTGGAAACCAGCGTTGCATTAAAATCGCCATCGTGATCAGTTGTGAACCTAATGCCACAGTCCATGTCAACCAATACAGCCACGCGACAACAAAACCTGCTCCTGGATGGATATATTTTGTAGCATAGTTATGAAATGAGCTAGTACTTGGTTCATGTACTGAAAGCTCTGCTAGACACATCATCACCATCGTCACGAGTACTGCCCCAATCAGATAAGCAATGATCGTGCCGATCGCTCCAGTTGTTTCAATCAAGTAACCTGAACTAAGAAAAATCCCTGTCCCGATAACCCCACCCAGTGACAACATGATTAAATGTTTCGCACTCATTTTTCGAATAAATGATTCTTGTTCCATCTTTCCACCCCTTAAACAACTTTAGCATGGATGATCCATGCTAAAGATTGGCTTTATGCCATTTTTATTGTTCATTATTATGGAAAATGGTCTTTCTTGTCAATCACTATTTGTGAAAATATTTTGAATATTATCATAATTTACTACGTTTTAAGATTGTGATGAAAAAAATCAATAACAGACCCATCATTACAAACGAAACTAAAAGTGGTGCCAATAATGTACTGATCTGCTCAGTCCCAACACGTAATTCGGCACTGTTAGTCAAAAGTGTATAAGGAGAATAGGCTTTAAGTTGGTCGAAAAATTGAATCACATAAAATAAAACCATCATGATAACAACTCCTAATATTGCACCAAACGATTGTGTCGCTAAAGTAGAAGCAAAAACAATCATCGCATACAAGACGAGACCAAAAAGAAACACTCCTATCACAGCTAAAATAGGATGTGGACTATGATTATCTGGAAAGTAATAACTTGTATAGCCATACGTGATTCCAAAAGATATCCCGATCGAAAGAAACCAACATCCGATTAACGTACTAAATTTAGCTAGGATATATAGATTGCGCTTTAATCCTTTGACTAATAAAGGGACAAGTTGCTTTTGCTGACGTTCTTGTTGAATCGTTTGGCTAAAAATCAACGCAAACAAATAGATTCCGATCTGTGTCACATTTTTATCAAATTGCGCCCAAGCATCTAGCGAAGTCGGTTTAGGTAAAGCTTGCGCTGCTGCGTGCCCTAGCGTTTGTTCTAAAATCAACGGAGTTAATTTTGCCGTTAATGGATTTAAAATTCCAATGACTAAAAACAAGGTTCCAATCAACAGTAATTTTTTCGTTCGCCACAACTCTAATAGTTCTTTGTGTACAAAAATCCACCATTGTCACATTTTACAACCTCCAAAAACAATTGCTCTAATGAAGAGGTGTAGAGTTGATACTCATCAAAACGCAATTAATGTTCTGTGATAAAAGAAAGAAACCAAGTAAAAAATTCAGTAGTCGACATGCGATAAGTGATTCTCACTTGCTGCTGGATTTGTGTAACCGTAAGTTTTGGATCACTTAGTCGATCTAATGCATGTTGCCACAACTCGACTTGTGTTTCGGGAATTTGAAGTTTGACCTCTTGACGTCGGTGTTGTTCCTTTAATTGCGCGATTGCTCCTTGGCAAACGATTTTTCCTTGATCTAATATCGCGATTTGATCACAGATCCGTTCGACATCTTCGAGGATATGCGTTGAAAAGATCACTGTAGTCGTTTGACGCAAAGAAGCCAGTAAGTTCAAAATTTCTTCTCGTCCTTTAGGATCCAGCGCAGAAGTCGGCTCATCACAAATCAATAACTTAGGAGACCCAAGCAATCCTTGAGCGATGGCTAGTCGTTGCTTCATCCCACGCGAAAAACCTTTGATTTTTCTTTTCTCCAAATCGAAGCCAACTTTTTCTAGAAGAAACGGGATCTGAATCGCTAATTGCTTAGTCGTCATGCCGCCTATTTTCCCGCACAAGCTTAGATACTCTTGCGCCGTCATGTAAGGATAAAATGTCGGTACATCAGGTACATAACCGATTTCACCTAAAGCATAAGCATGACCAAAATCGATCGATTGATCTAGCACCGTGATCGTACCTTGATCACACGTTTCCAGACCTAAAATCAAACGCATCGTGGTGGTTTTTCCTGCTCCATTTTTTCCTACAAAACCAAAAACACTACCTTTAGGGACAGTTAGCGTCAAATCATTCAATACTGTTGTCTGTGAGTAGTTTTTTTGGATGTGGTGCAACTCAACTACTGCTGACATTACGCTTCCTCCTTGCCAAATAAAAAGTAAAGAAGCGGACCAACCAATTGTAAACAAACAACGATCACTAACCAAAGCCAACGATTCAATAAACGGTAGCGTGTATGTTTAAAAATACTGATCACTGCACTGATCATCAGTCCTAATTCCAAAATTATTAAAGGAATAAATAAAGGTAGATTATCAAAAAATATTTGGGCGTTAGTCATGGTGGTTTCCTCCTTCAATCAATCGTTCAAGTGTTTGGATAAACTGCGTAAATTCAACTAATTGTCGATATTCGTTCCATAACGGTGAATCAAATACTCGCTTTAGATCACTAAATGCCAATTTCTCTCCACGTAGTGTCTGATTTCCTAGTGCCTATGCTTTTAGCCAAGGCTCTACACGATCAAAATAGGCATCACCAGAAAAAATCAATTGAAACTGGTCTTTGCTGCATAATTCATTTAAACGAATCAGACTCGCTTTTACTGCCTCTTCAGATTGAAATTCGACTTGTTTAAAGATTATAGCTAGGTATGTATTCAATACTAGCGCTGGATTCAAGTGCTCGAGATGAAAGGATTTGATCAAGATCAACATTAGGCTAACCGTTTCTTCAAGATCATGATCATTTAGAGAAACCGAGAGCAAACTGATTCCTGATTGTAAACACAACATCAATTGTTGATATAAACTACACTCGGCTGTTTCAAGTGCTCGGTCCCATTCTTGTTTACTTTTAAAAGAAGAAACGATCAAATGATCAACTGGCAATATAGGTGTAATCGTTTCGCCTAATAGGCTTAAAACAGCATCATACTCACCTCTTCATTACTAGTGTAAGCATTTTGTAAATAAGATTCAATGGAGAAAAAGTTAACTAAATGGAAACAAAAAACGTGCACTTGAAAAATCAAGTACACGTTTCACTTAAATTAAAGGATCTTTTTCTAGCGCTTGTGTCAATTCTACTTCAGCTTCTTCATTCGTTAAAAAGAATCTACGATAAACGATCAATAAAACGATTCCTAAAAAGACCATAAAACTTGCAAAGTAAAAAGCATGAGCGCCACTGTAGCGTTCAGCGATTCGTCCAGCAATAAATTGAGCTAACGATCCACCAAAGAAACGAATAAAGCTATAACTAGATGAAGCGATATTTCTTGGAATATCAGGAATCTCCATTGCAACTGTCGTCATCAATGTATTGATGATCCCTTGGAAAAATCCAGCTACGATCAATGCAGATGCAACCGTAGTTGAAGAATCAGCACCTAAACCGATCACTGCTAAACAAATGAAAAAGCCAATCATCGCTAACATAATCGTGGCTAAAGTCCCGATCTTGCGTTCGATCCGTGTAGCTAAAAAGATTGAGGAGATCGCCAGTAACACACCCCAACCAAAGAACGTAAAGCCAGTTTGTAACTCTGTAAAGCCACTCATTAAGAAAGGTGCATAAGCCAACAACGTGAAGAATCCAAAGTTATACAGTAAAGCGATCAATCCCACACCACGTAGTTTTGGTTGTGCCAATGCTTTTACTCCAGCAAAAAAACCGACATGGACTTTTTTCTCAGAAGTCTCTTTTTTTTCTTTTAAAAATACGGTGATCGCTAAAAATGAAATCGTCATTAATGTCGCCACTCCAACAAATGGGAAACGCCAAGACATCGAACCTAACGAACCACCTAACAAAGGTCCAATCGACATCCCCAATCCCATCGCCGCTTCATAGATCATAATCGCACGTTCTGTTTGTCCGACTAAAATCGTCACGATCGCAGATAATGCTGTGGAGATAAAGAGTGCATTCCCAAAGCCCCAACCTGCTCTAAAGTATATCAATGCGTCGATTGATTGTGACATCGCACCTAACGCTGAAAAAATCACAATGATCACTAATCCGACCATCATCGTTTTCTTTGCTCCGATCCGACTTGAAATAAATCCCGTAAATAGCATAATAATTCCAGTAACCATCAAATAACTTGTAAACAATAGTGTCGTTTGAGCGGGAGTCGCTTGTAATTCATGCGCGATTTTATTTAAAATCGGATCCACCAAGCCAATCCCCATAAATGCGACCATACTAGCAAATGCAACTACGAATGCTGCTTTTGGCACAGCCGTTTTTTTCTTTATATCCATAAATGTGTTCACCCTTTCAGAAAACTATCGTACGCTCATTTTCATCAAATGTCAATAATTACATATTTATAAACAAAAAAAAGAATGGATCGATTCAAAGGATCGATTCATTCTTTTTAACGTAAATAAGCCTCGATTTGTTCTCTAGCCCACTCGCACCATACGACTTCTTCTTTACATAAGCGAATCTTGCGATTGATCACTAGCATGCGACTAAATTCTTTTTTACGGTTTTCACCTAATTCTTCAATCGGCACATATAATCGTTGATACTTTTCTAATAGGTTTAGATAGTAGATTTTACGATTATCGATCAAATGCTGTACTTGAGAATCGTCAATCAAAGAGAGTGTATAAAGTTTGGCTAAAAACTCATCTTTTTGGGTAGGAGGCTTGTTTTCTTCTAAAATCCAAGGTTTTAAGCTGACTTTTCCAGCTTCAGTAATTGCATAGATTTTTGTTTTGCCATCTGGTGTATCCACGATTTCGATCAGACCCTCTGATCGTAACTTTTTCAGTACTGGATAGATTTGACTATGATGGGCTTCCCAAAATAGTTGGAGATATTGCTTGATCTCCTGTCCAGACAACGATTTGCGTACTAGCATTGCCAACACGACATAGCTAATCGTACTCATGGTAAATTCCTCCTTATACTAAATTCCTCTTCATTCTACAAAAGACTTATTAAATTTGCTAGTTTTTTCACTATGGTTTAAGAAAAATATAGAAATCTAGACCAATTAAAAGAAAAAACTTTACTTTCAGAGAAAAATAAAAACTGCAGCTACCATTAAAGTAGCCACAGTTTTAATTGACGATATTCGCAAATCCATTTCGTAAATCGGTATTTTCTGTTTCTGAAACATATAGATAGTTTTCCGCGTTTCCTTGATTTTGCATCGTAATCAAAACATAAGGTTGACCATCTTTAATTGTAAAGAAATAGAAATGTTTTTTAAATTCTGGTTGTGTATTTGCATCTGAATAAGTTGCTACGACAGCATACTCACCGTTTGCAGCTGTACCGTTTTCTGACCATTTTAATGTGATTGGTGATTTATTTAAGGCGACTGTCCAGCCACCATTCCCATTTTTCAATGCTTGATCTGGCAACTGTGATCCATAAAAATCAACATTATTTCCAGGAGTGTATGCCTGATAGGTCTGTTGCATCGTCGTGCCCCAACTGGTCATAAATGTAGCCAACTCTTGTGCTTTTTGAGCGCTCCATTTTCCACTTACAGTAGCACTAGTCGAGCTAGAGCTAGTAGATTCCTCACTCATTTTTTGGATATTCGCGTCACGGCTATTCGCGTCACGGCTATTCGTATCAAGGGTTGCTTCAGTAGTTGAACTTGTACTTGTTTGGCTAGTAGATGAGTCGGAAGAATCAAAGCTGATTTCTTCTAGTGCAATCGATTTTTCAGTCGTTGTACTTGTTGTACTCGTACTCATCGTGGTAGTTTGTGTTGTCGTTTGCTTTTGTTGACAGCCAGCCAATACACATCCTGTACTGACGACTATCAGACCTAAGATCCATTTTTTCATCGCTTCGCTCCTTTTGACTTTCTTTAAGTATAGCACAAATCTGTAAACGACTACTTAACGATCGGTACGAATCTCAGCTCCAAATGGGGTCAAAGATAAGCGTGCTAGTTTTAGCGATTGTGTTGCAAATGGAATCCCGATGATCGTGATCGTCAACAACGCCGCACTGATTAAATGTCCGATCGCTAATGGAATTCCTGAGAAGATCAACCATAAAATATTCAAAATCAAAGAAGTTCCTGAATCATGATAGATCACGACTTTCCCAAACGGCGCTAAAGAAAGTGAAGCAAATTTGAAACACTGCAGTCCAATAGGGATCCCAATGATCGTAATGCACCATAAACATCCTGCCAAACACCATGAAAGTGCTCCAAGCAAGCCACCAAAAATCATCCAAATCACATTTCCTAAACAGCTCATCACATACACCTACTTTTCATTATTGAACGATCGATTCTTGCGTTGGTTGTTCGTCTTTATTGCCAAACATTCCAGTGATCGAAGACCAAATCCCACTAAAGAAATCTTTGATTTTTGTCCATAATCCTTTTGACTTTTCTTCGATCTGTTGTTTTGCATTACTTAGATCTAGCTGATTAACAAAATCACTAAAAATATTGTTTTCTTTCATCGAATCCATCAATGTCGTCAGTTCATTCAACTGATCACTTGTCACGATATCTTTTAACCCGTTATTTGCTAGAGCATCTTCAACAGCTTGCTTGATATCTGCTTGGGTCAGATTTTCTCCTTTAGCCGTTTGTTCTGCTAAAGTCGTCTTCGCTTCTTCTTGGGCCTTATTCAATGCTTCATCTGAATAGCCTTCTTTATCTTTATTTTGTTCTGTGATCGTAGCCAAAACGTCCATTTCATCTTGTGCGACATCGACGCGTTTTTGATCGATAATCCCACCAGATTCTTCAACGATCTTATACACACCTGCCAAAGCGCCTGATCCGTCGATTGGTACGGCCGAAGCGATCGTTAATTTTGCATCACTGATTCCTGCTGTCAATGCTGCGTTTTGATATTGTGCAGCTGTGATCTTCGTAATATTTTCAGGTGTAGCAATATTGACTGTGATTCCGTCATTTTTATCTAACGTTTGCATCCGAACTGAGCTATACACTGCCCACTGATCGGTAAATCCATTTCCAGGTAGATATTTGACCAGATCTGCGCCTGTCGTTTTATAGATTGGTGTTTCACCTTTGATCCCTAATTTATCTAAAGTATAGGTTTCTTGTTCACTCGTCAACGCATTTCCGATCGCTACTGCATTGATCTGCAACCGATCCATCCCACTTGCTTCTGAGGTTGTGGTCGAGGTAGCCGTTTCTTCTGCCAAGACGTGTGGTGTCATCGTTACCACTGGGGTTGTGAGTAATACGGTTGCTGCTAGTATAAGTATTAATTGACGTTTCATAATATTTTCCTCCGACTTCATGCTTTAACTTAAGTGTACTATACTTCAAGTTTTTGCGCCTACATCTTATGCCTGATTTTACTGAATCTTTCTTTTTGACGTTTCGCTCAAAGTGACAAGTTTATTAGTTGATAAACGAAAACGAAACCTCTAGACTGAAGAAAAAGGAGGAATTTTGATGGATACTCATGAAGAAAAGCAACTCGAATCACTAGGTGCTTTTGAAATTAGTGATCGCTTAATCACACTTGCAAAAGAAAAAACGAAACAACCCTTTTTTAATGCTGGACGAGGCAATCCAAATTGGGTCAATGCTCGTGCACGACTTGCTTTTAATCGTTTAGTCGAATTTGGCTTGACGTATGAACAGTCAGACGATCCAGATCTAGTAATGGTTCCTACAACAAGTATGACAGATGCCTTTTTACGTTTTTTAATCTCTTCTAAAACCGATCAATTTTTACTTCAAGCTCTACTCTATACCGAAAAAACATTCAGTGTATCAAAAGAAGCCATTTTACAAGAATGGGTCCAAGCAGTTTTAGGAGACAACTACCCTGTCCCTAGTCGCGTACTACCGATCAGTGGTCAAATCATCGCCACCTATTTAGATCAAGTGTTACTGAAAGATCCTGCACTGATAAAAGATACACTCGTCTTTCCAACAGAAGGTGGGACTGCTGCGATCGTCTATATCTTCCAAACACTCAAAGAAAATTTTTTATTGCAAAAAGGCGATAAGATCGCGATGAATACCCCAATCTTTACACCTTACTTGCAGATTCCAAAATTAGAAGAATATGAATTGGTCGAGATCGATATCGATGCCAAGGAAAGTGAACAATGGCAATTTGATCCTAGCGAACTGGACAAGTTATTAGATCCGGCTATCAAAGCATTTTTCCTTGTCAATCCATCTAATCCTGGTGCTAAAGCTTTTTCAAAGGCCGCATTAGAAAAATTACGACAAATTTTGACACAACGACCTGATTTGATGATCTTAACTGATGATGTGTATGGTCCATTTGTAGAAGAGTTTCAATCGGTCTACGCGATTGCACCGCACAACACACTATTGGTCTATTCTTATTCAAAACTATTTGGAGCCACAGGTTGGCGCTTAGGTGTCATTGCTGCCCATAAACAAAATGTTTTTGATCAATTACTTCAAAATCTATCTCCTGAACAAAAACAATCTCTTCATAAACGTTATGAGATCGTGACGACCACACCAGAATCGTTTGCTTTTTTAGATCGTATCGGTGCAGATTCACGATCCGTTGGGCTGTATCACACTTCAGGACTTTCCACTCCGCAACAGATCATGGAAGTATTATTTAGTTTGACCCATCTACTTCATGCAAAAGACGACGCTTATGTCACGGATGCACGTCAATTGATCGCTACACGCTATCATAATTTAATGCACGCTTTACAATTAGCAGAAGACGAAGATCCACTCAATACGAAATATTACACGCTGATCGATGTCTATCGATTGGCCAAAAGACAGTACGGTGCACCATTTGCGAACTACCTACAAGAAGCATTTGAACCGATCGATTTTCTATTACGACTTGCCCAGACAGAAGGTGTCATTTTGATGGATGGTGTCGGTTTTGGAACTAAAGCTGGTGAGGTTCGAATCTCGCAAGCCAACTTAGCTACTGAAACGTATGCTAAAGTCGGCAAACGTATCCTTGATGTTTTAGACAACTATTACACACAGTACAAAAAAAACCACTAGCGAAACTAGTGGTTTTTTTTATTTTATAATCCGTAAACTTCAATACCATAGATTCGAGCTGCTGAATCTGATCCTTGTGTCGGTTTGTCGATCACGATCCGAACGTAACGTGCAGTTTGTGGAGCAAAGTTACTCGTGGTAACTGCCGCTTCATTACTGATCGTCCGCGAAACAGGTGTAAAAGTTTTGCCATCAGTACTTGTTTCGATCGTAAACGCTTTAGTATTCATATCTGCGCCTTCACCACCGGCTTCAGCATTTTTTAAAACGACTTGTGATACAAGCACGTCTTTGCCAAGGTCTAGTGTAATATCATGTGGTGCTGCTCCAGTGGCACACCATTTCGTATCGTCTTTGCCATCAACAGCAAATTCCGGTGATTCACCATCATTTACAAAAGATGAAGCTTCTGTCTTCACATTTTGCGAAACGAGTCCCACACCATTTTTAGCTTTGTCGGTTACGACAATATAGTGTTCTTGTGTCTCCGTTGCTTCGCCCGTTTTATTTTTAGCCGTCAACATTACTTTATATTCACCGGCTTTGTCATAGGTCACTGTAGGATTTTTTTCAGTACTCTCTTTGACAGAACCGCCTTCAAATGTCCACTTGATACTATCTGTATTGGAAGAAGAACGATTTTCAAATGTCACGCTCTCGCCAGGTGCGATCAATGTTTTATCTGCACTAAAAGCTGCTTTTGGCTCACGTGTATCTGGCCAATCTAATGTGACAGGTTTTGATGCTGCACTTCGTTGCCCAAAATAGTCGACAGCAACGATCTCAAAATTCGTTTTATTGGTCTCGTCATGACGCTTCAATCCATTAAGATAAGCATTCGTTGCTGGCGTGGCTTGTAAGAACGTTCTTGAATCATCTTCATTGATACGATAGATTTCATATTTACGGATACGTTCTGCATTTTGTGCATCCCATGTCATACGCACTCCTGCGTAATTACTTTCTTCTTCATCAAAGATCGCTTCTTCGATCGCTGCATCTGCAACCTTAGTCAGATTTTTTTCATTTTTTGGCAATAGTGCTAATTGACCAAGACGCAATTCGTACGTATCGCTACTTTTTTCAGATGTGATGTCATAAGATAGTGTTTGAATCGTTTTGCCAACATACGGACTTAAATCATATTCTACCGTCGTCCACATCTCTCCAACTTGATGATTTCCAGTAATCGTTTCTTTTTGACCATCATCAAAGGTCAATTGAATCGCAAGTTTGGTCGCTTCTGACGCTTTAGCCGTCGTGGTGAGTGTCATTTCCTTTTCGATTGGAACTTGCATTTGATATAACTTCAAAGTATTGGTTTGTTTGGCTTCGATGTTCCTTCGTAATTTTAGTGAGTTTCCACCTTGATACGCATCTGCATAGTCGATCGAGATCTTTAGATCATTGCCTTCACCTTGATCCATGATATAGCGATAGGTCGGCATGATATCTTGCAATCCCCGGTTGTTCCAATGTGCTTCAGACACTTTTTGTCCATCGATAAAATAATTGTACCCATTTCCTAAATTGAAATTCGTCACAAATGGTGCTTGGGTGATCGCTGTTTGTTCTACAGCATACGTTGAGATTCCAGGCCATGTACTATCTTTTTTAACAGTCGATTTTGTCGGATCCCCTTCACCATTGACCCAGAAAATCGATTCTTTGCTTTGGAAATCTTCTGGTCCAGTTGCCTCTGAATAGGTCCAGTTTGGTGCATATAATCCAAGCGATGTGTACGGACGATTATTTTCATCAGTAAACAATTGCCAATCGACTGGTGTCATATAGCCGTCTGCTTGTACATCGATGCCGTCATACAAATCGTATGGATCAATATTGTTTTCTTTGGCTAATGTTTCAGATGATTTAAGCAACTCTTTTGGACCTAATTTTTCGGTATTCCACCAGAAATTTAAAAACATCTCATCTGCGACTGGTTCCATATTCGCATCGACTAAATAAGATTTATTTTGTTCGGTCAAGGCATTTTGCCAATCCATCTTGCCATCGCTTGTCATCGAATCGTACCACATCACTTTATGATCACTAGAAGCTGCTTTTAATTGTTTGATAAATGCTTCCATCTTTTGTGCATGTTCTTTAGTTAATTGTTCTTCAGCAGGTTTACTTTCTTTTTTAGCGACACCATTGGCCACATCATCGAAACTTTCGACTTCATTGTCCGTCTCTTGATTGATAAACCAACCATCAAATCCGTACTGATCAGCTACTTCGACTAATTTATCGACCATCGGGAAGTTTCCATCTTTATCTTGGACTAAAAATTCATCCAACCACTCGATCTTACCACCGTGAGCAGTTTGCGGGAAAAAGATCGTTCCTAATACGGGAACTCCGTTTTTATGTGCAGCATCGATAACATCTGGACTTGGCGGGACGATGATTCCTTCACCAGAAGAGCCTCCCCAGTACACTAATTCATCGATATATTGCCAATAAGAAAACACGTTTGCATCAAACGTATTGCTTCCATACGGCACATTCCCACTCGTACTACTATTCATGATCGACAAGGCGACAACTTTCATGTCCTCATCTTGCGTTTCATTGACTTTAGCAAGCTCTTTTTTGTCGACACGTTTAGCTAAAGGAACTGTACTGACATTATATTTCGCATTTGGATCTTTAGAAAAATCCCATTCGAGTAATTCTTTTGGAAACCAATAGGAAGATTCTGTTTGATTATCCATCGGGCGATCGACTTCAACTTTTTCGGTCATCGCATAGTTCACTTCATCTGCCGTATTACTTTTTGTGTAATACACACCTGCTCCGACTGCTCCTAAGATCAAGGTTCCAAATAACGCATATTTCGTGTACTTGTTCATCTTTTTGCTCCTTTATCTGATGCCGTATTTTTCATGACGTTAAAAAGATAACGCTTTCAACAAGAATCATAACATCACAAAAATAGGAATTCTATATACAAAGTATAGAATTCCTTGAACAGATTAAAGGTTTAACGATAACGTACCCAATATTCTTGTAACTTTTCATAGATCTCTTGAGTTGAAAGATATTTTGCATGTTGAACCGAAATTGTGATCGTACCAAATCCTAGACCTTCGTTTACTTGTTGTAGTAGTGTACGAACCTTTGTCGTGACCATCGTCTCATCAAGTTGTAACTTAATCAATGCTTGTCCCATCAAGGTTTCTAATTCAATTTTTTGGATACTATCCCAAGAGATCACGACTTCTTGCATCGCAAAAGGATTTGAATGATCATATAGACCGTCTGGAGTTAAAATCAATAATTTCTCACCGATAAATAATTGCTGGATAATCACAAATTCAGCCAATCCAAAGAAAATGATCCCGATCAGTCCGATCCACATGTAGCGATTGTCCCCAATAAATAACACAACCGTACTCAACAATAACATGATTAAACCTAAAAATGACAACCAAAGTTGCTTTTTACTACTTTGATACACCGTAAATGTTTCTTCTGTCATTTAATACCCTCCTTTGCGTGATAGTAGATACTCCTCTAAGCGCTTTTGATCAACACGATATCCTGATGCTGTTTTTTCTAAAATCGCATATTCACGAAACTCTTTGAATGTATGTGCCAAATGACGATAACTCACGCCAAGATATTCCGCAATCTCAGCTTGTTTTTCCACGATATAGCCCGCTACGGTATGCTCAAGCAAAAATTCTGCCAAACGATCACGCAATTCAAAATTTTGATTGATGGAAAAATGTGCCATACGTGTAATCAATTTTTGTCCGATGTACTGTCCGATCTTTTGTAGAAACCGCGGATCATTAAATAAGACCGCTTTGGCATATGACATGGGAATCGCTAAACAGACGACTTTAGTACGCGCTTGGACATCTTTTGTTTCCTCTTTCGAAACTTCAGCTTCGATAAATCCCAGTTCGCCGATAAAATCATGTGGAGCTAAAAATTGGATCAAGGTGCGTTTGCCATTGGCTTCAGTTTTTAAGATCTTCGCTGAACCGGAGACTACGTAAAACAGATCCGTCATTTCGTCTCCTTGGCGATGGATATATTCTTTTGCTTCAAAATGTTGTAAACTACTATGGGCTAAAATATCGGGCGTAAATAGAGGATTTTCAATCAATCCATATTGCTCTTTTGCCACTAAAAAAGCAGTTCGTTTCATTTTTCCACCTCCAAAATATGAGATATTTCCTATTTTTATTTTAACATGTGCGGCATACTAAGAAAAACAGGAGGAATTCTCATGAAAAAAAAGCTTATTTGGTCACTCTTTTACTATATTTTAAGCGCCTTTGGAATCAGCTTAACGATCAAAGCCTTTATCGGCGTCAGTAGTTTTAATTCATTAAACGTAACACTTTCCACATTTAGTTCGATCAAAGTCGGGACGATCACGACGATGATCAATCTGAGTTTTTTCATCCTTTGCATTCTATTGGATAAAAAAAGAACGCTTTCTTCTTATCTTACCATGTTGGTCACCGTTTTGCTCTTTGGAACAGTCATCAATCTATTCGTCTATGGAATCCTTGCACCGTTGACGATCACAGCTTACCTCCCACGTGTACTTTTATTTAGTATTGGCACGTTGATTGGTGGATATGGGACCGGACGAGCATTAGGGATCGGAACATTGAAGTTTCCGATCGAACAATTTTGTTTGCTCCTAGCAGATAAAACGAAACGAACTTTTTCTTTCTATCGCTATAGTATCGATATTGTGTGTATCGCACTTTCTCTACTCCTTTCTATCGTGTATCAATTACCGATCGCTGTAAGAGAAGGTACGATCATCAGTCTATTCTTACTATCCTTTATGATCTCATTTGCCAAAGACTTGCCTACACCTTTAGTCTTTCGTCCAAAAAAACGTCTAGAAAATTAAACTAGACGTTTTTATTTAAATTTATTTTGACGTCGTTTCAATGCCAGCTCATAAATTAATTCCATCATATACGCCAAAAGCAATCCATAAGCATACATAAAACACACGATCACAATTCCAGCAAGTAGACTTCTATCTCCCAATAATCCTTGCCCAACAAATGGAACAGGTCGTCCCCATAATAAGATCGTGACTGTCAGTCCAGTAAAGGTCGCCGGTAGATATTTTGGCAATTTGTTTTGAAAAAAGATCAATGCTCCTGCGCATAATGAAAAAATCAAAAAACCTCCATCGATCAGATTCAATGTAAAAAAGGAAAGAGAATCTACGAAGAAATACCAAATCAAATTGGAGATCTGCCCCCAAAATAACCCAACGACAAAAGACGCCCAAAGTTCTAGACAAATCACTTTATTCATGGCGACATTTTTAAAAAAATAGACTTGTAACGCTAAAAAACTGATCCAAATAAACTGGCCGATGGAAAACGTCCCGATCAATAAGATCCCGACAAAGTTTACCAGAGCCACTATGACACAAAGCAACACCGTATTACGCATCATCCACCCTACCTTTATTAGAAACCGCTATCATTTGTAAAAACCAATCGATTTTTTCTACACATAAGTTACTCTTTAATATACCAAGAAACCCGTCTTGACACACTATCAAAGCTGTAAGCTACAAAAAAATAGACGAACACCGAAACAGTCGGTCGTCCGTCTATTTTTTTAGTCTTTCATGCCTTCATCTGACCACGGAAGGTCTGTAGAAAGTTGCGCTGCGAAGGCTTTGTACGCATCGCGCTCAGCTAGTCGTGCCGTACGACGTGCTTCATAGCCATCATGCACCAATTTTTCTTCTTTGGTTTCTGGTACGACTTTTGGTACCATAAAAACCGTCTCTTCATTCATATGAGATGGCACGGCTACAAAGGTCGTAAAACACGTTGCCGCAAGATAGCGTTCTCCTGTCACCAAGTCCTCACCGATGATCTTGACAAAGACTTCCATCGACTTATTGTGTGCTCCGGAAACATAGGATTTCACACAAACCGAATGATTGGCATGCAGCGGTTTTAAAAAATTCAAATTATCTAAAGATGCTGTCACCGCACCTCTACGACAATGACGACTCACTGAAATCGACGCTGCATCATCGATCAACGTCATCAATTTCCCTCCAAATAAAAACCCAAATGGATTCAAGTCAAACGGAAAAATGCGATGTGTTTGAATCACACGCGATTCCCGACAAAATTTTGTATCTTCCACAATATTCACCTCGGATATATTGTAGCACTTTTAGAGGAAAAGTACTGACTGAAAGTATATCTATATAAACAATCGAAAAATTGGTTTTCTATTTAGATTTATTTTTCCCAATGAAATAAGATACAACTGAACTCGCTCCAAAAATCATAGCGAAAAAAATAAGAAATGTCACTATCGAAACTAACTCGAATACCATTAACGACTCGCTGCCAATCTTCCACAACTTGAATTTCATCAAACAACAAATAAATTTTTTCATTATCTTTTGAGATCAATTCATTCAATTTTTCACTAAATTTCTCCTCAGTTGTAATTTTCTGGAAGTCAAAATTTTCAAAATTCATGTAAATGATGTGATCCTCAGGTACATTTTCTTGTGGTAATTATTCCTTAAAAAGCAGTAATAAAACTGACTTTCCAAAACGACGTACTCCTGTAATAACCTTTATGAAGTCAGAATCTTTAATTTGGATAAGTTGCTTAAGGTAAGTAGGTCTTTGAAACATCTTTATCACTCCTTTGAAGTTAACTTCTATTCAATATTAATTTTGCTATTATTTGAAGTTAACTTCAAATAATGTCATTTTTATAAATTAAAGAAGTTAAAACAAAAGACTAGAGCACAAAAAAGCTAGAAACCTTATGTATCAAGATTTCTAGCTTATAAAATAGGTTTACCCTACACTACCTTCCAATGGAAATTTGAAAGATAATTAACTAATAAAAGCTATAATATCATTACTCACTGGCTAGTAAATACCGATAATATTGCTGCATGATATTGCTTGATAGCAGTCGAAACGCACCCAAAAACGAATCCAATTTTGCAGGTAGAGAAATTATTTGAATAATACAATTTTTTCTATTTTTCGAATACTTTATTATCTGATAATTTTTTATTTAAGTTTATTAAAATAGTTTTCTTCAACTTTTAAAACTTTCTTTGCTTCTTTTTTAAACTCTGCATACGTAGATATTGAATTATCTTGATAGTTGAAACAATGATATACCTCACCATCATAATCATAAAAAATCATATCATTTTTTGTTCCATCAGGGTTAATTAAATAAAATTTCTTGTCATTTAATAATACATTTTTTTCTTGATTAAATTTAAAAAGTACCGATTTTATCTTATTTAAAAAGTTAACATATATTTCTGTTACTACCAAATTAAATTTTGAAATTGTATGAACATATGAAATATGAGGAAGTGCACCAAATTCATTGTATATCTCTAATTTTATTTTTTTTATTTCTTCCTTCAATAATTTATTTAAATCAAAATGAGGCATATCTATAATCTCATCCAAATCAAAATATACTTTTTTATTTTGAATATTTAAAGGTAAATGACCATGTTGAGAATAGTTTCTCATGTGTAACAAAAATCTATAAGAAAATTCTTCATCATATGGTTTGCTTAGAAATTTTTGTTTAAATAATTCGTAGTCTTCTACGGATAAAGAATTTTTCAGACACACTTCAATTGATTCTATAAAAGTTTTTGCCGAACTAATAAAATTAATAGTCAATGCATTAATCTGGTAATAATATTGTTCCTCAGTAAGTTGGCTACCTCGACTTTCAATATCATCATTTGAATAGATAGTAAAACTATTTAATAAATTAGACAAATTACATCTAAAAACATTAAATAATTTATCTAACTCACCGATATGTCTAGTTAACTCAACATATTTGAATATTATTTTTTTTTCGTTTTTTTTAATAGAATTGATTATTTTCTCAATTTGAACTATGACTTCTGAACTAATATTTTCTGACAAATAATATCTAGTATCTTTTATCATCCCTAGTACATCCCCTAATATTAAATTTCTTAATAAATTAAATCTAACAAGAATTAATAACAAATAAACAGTTATTAAAATTTTGTAACAATCAATTTATCAACATTGATTCGGAAGTGTTACATTATCTTTTAACCCAGATACTTTAACAGTTGATATTTGATAATCACTCATTTGCATCACTCTCCTTATAATATATTTACATACTTAACCCCCTAAAGTCGCTATCAATTGCAATTTGAGCGAGTTGTTTCATGGTATTTCTACCGTCATTGATTGTGTAGAATTTAAGTCCTTTGATTTTAACGTCGTCTATTTCATCTTCAAAGGCTAATTCTGCTTCATGTTCATTGATATACATCAACAAGTCTTCTTTCCATTGTTGTTCTTCGATTTTACCGCCTTTTGGTTCAATAAAGACTTGTAAGAAAAAGTCGGCATTTTGGAGATATAGTATGAAGTCTGGTTGGAATCCTTCAAAATGAACATCTTTAGCGTTAGGATTGAATTCATGAAGCTTCATATTGTTACTTTTAGCTGATTCTCGGTGCATATTTTCATCCATACGAATCAAGTAAACTTCTGAATAGTGTTCTTTCAATTCTTGTACTCTTTCCCCAATGCGATCAATTAATTGTTTTTCTGTTAAGTTAACAATCGCTGATTCGTATATGAAATAATCATCATCAATCACAAAACGTTGCACTGTTTGAGGATTTTTATCCATAAATAATTTTGACGTATCATAGTTAGGAATACGTTTCTTATAATCCGTCACATAGTCTTTCACTGGATAACCAATAAATTTATTCGACCCTCTATGAGAGTTAAAGTTCTTCTTAATTTTTTGAGCCACTTCTGCTAAATATAACTCAACAATTCTCAACTTTTCTTGTGCTGTTAAATCATACTGTGTTATTCTCATTGGAACGTTTGCGTATATTGTACGATTGGTAATATTTAACCATTTCCCCCCTAAAAACTCTTCTCTTGAATTTAATAATGGCATATATTTCTTTAGGTTATCAAAATGGAAAAATGTTAAACGATTCATGGCTTTTTCTATGAATCGTCTATCAATTTCAACGGGTATTTGGTGCATGTCTGTATAATCTTCATACACCATATTTGCTTTGTAGCTTACTTCTTTTGCTGAAGATAACCAGTTAATGACAATATCTTCTTGATTATTTAGCGAATATTTAATTAAACTGTCATAGTAATCATCTGACAACTCAATAGATTGATTATAATACAATTTTCCGTATTTCCAGACATCAGTTTTCTTGAATTTTGGTTTAACTTTGACATCTAATAGTGGGTTTTTCTTATCTTCTCCCGTTGGTAAGTTCATTTCATCTAACGCAGCCACTAAATTTTTCAAATATTGTGGTTCGTTGATCGTATGATAATGTAACGTTTCTAAAATCAAGCTAGGATTACTGTCATCTTCAAATCGTCTTTGATAAGATTTTTCGCCATCTAATTCAAAAGGATTATACCTTGCACCACGTCCAATTAACTGGGCTTCAGCCATGGTCGTTTTCTTATCCCCTTTTGTATCTTTATAATTACTGATTCTAACAATATCATACAGATTTAATACATCCCAACCTTCTGTTAACTTTGCTACTGCAAACACGACACGATACAAGTTATTGGGACTTTCTAAACTATTTAACGCTTCATATTGTCCTTTTTCAAGCATTCCTGCCCCACGATCACTATCGTTAGCGTTAATAATACGACTTGGTGAGAACTCACGCTTCATTTCTTTGACAATTTGAGGTAAGTCTTCCTTATTTTTAATGAAGTAATTGTAGGCAAAACCTAACGTCTCACTTTTATCTTCAGACATGACTTTCTCTTGTCTTTCAAGAAACGCTAAAATATAGTCTGGTGTTAACTTGTTAATCAGTTGATTAAACAAGACATTTGCTTCATTTGAAGCATCAATTTTTTGCGATTTAAACATAGTTACTGGTTTGATATAAGTACCATATAATTCAAAGGCATAGCGACGTCTAAACTCACTTAATAACACGACATTCAACATGTTTTCTTCATCTGTATTGCTTGACTGAATTCGTTTAACATTCTTAGAGTATCTGTCTTGAATAAAGCGATCTAAACCATAACGATATAACACCTTATCTTTGTATTTCTCATAGACTTTCTTGTTTTCTAAATCAATTGTTGCTGTAAATTCTAACAACTTATTATCTTCATTAGCGTTTAATATGGTATTAATCGCTTTTTCCCATGATTGTTCTGCTTCTTTTTCAGACTTAGTAGACGCTGAATAGTGATGGGCTTCGTCTCCTAAAATAACCACTTTATTTCTAGCATAATCTTGTGCTCCCATTGAGTTCTCACTTTGCGTAAAAATATCACTCGCAACGGATTGCACACTGGCTAATTTGATATAAATTGTGTTTTTACTTTGATTTTCCGGAAACTCATCAACTTTTACAATCGACAAACGTTCCCCATCTATTTCAATCACAGACTTGTATAAATACTTATTAGATTGCTTATTCGTTAAGTTATCAATCGTTTTATTTAAGACACTGTTCGTATTAACAATAAATAAAAAGTTCTGGTAATTGTGTTCTTGGTACAAATACAAGATTAACCCAGCCATCAAGTCTGTTTTACCTGAGCCCGTTGCCATGTTAAACAGCGCATGGTTAATTCTGCGGTACTCGAAGACTTTATTCGTCATGGTGTAGTGGAAATAACGTAAAGCAGACTCCTGATAATCACGAAACCTATGTACCATATTTTCTGCTAAATAAGTTGGTGTGACCCATCCTAATTCATCATTTAGTAAGTTATGATCCAGTTGAACGAGTTCATCATATAAAGGAAGGGACAATGGTTTAAACGTTTCTTTCGTCTTCTTAGCCATCTTGATTCACTTCTTTGTAAAAGCTCTGATTAAAGTCATAATCTGAGTCAGACAATAATTCTCGAACGTGTGTATCATCTATTTCTGAATAGTTGAAATACAACTGATTTTTATCTAGTATTTTAATCAAGGTTTTCTTTTGTTCTTCAAGTGAATGTTCCCACAATGTCACTTGAACCTCTTCTAAATCTACTCTAAAATCAATATCAGGTGATTGACTCATTCGTTCAAAAATAGCTTGTAGTTCTTGCATAGTATCTGCTTCGATAATTTCTATTAAGAAACCTGTGTTCTTTTCCATTAATTCAGCATAGATGAATGAACCACCACCTTGCCAATCAACTTCTTTAGAAATCCCACCTTGTTCTCCTTCAATGACTTTTTGAAGTCGAGGGACTGAAACAGTATTAATGTAATCCATTTGTTCAATCCCAATAAAACGACGATTCATTTTCATTGATACGGCTTGCGTGGTTGCAGAACCCATGAAGAAATCTAATACAATATCATTTTCTTTAGTTGAAATTTCAATAATTGATTTGATTAGTTTTTCTGGCTTAGCATAGCTAAATTCATCCCTTCCAAATAACAAATCAATTTCATCATTTCCTGTTTTATTTTTGGTTTTAGTAATTAGATTTATAATAAACTCTCTCAACATAAAATCACTGCTTACATAAGCTGGTTTGCTTTTATTATCATCTTCGTCTTTAAATACTCTTCTAAAGGGTTTTTCTCCCTTCATAAATGTATAATCATCAGGGAAACCGATAGATCCTTTTTCATAATATAATTTAAAATTTTCTTTTGGAATCGCCCATGAACGTTTTGGATTCACTGGGTACTTTTTTAAAGTTTTAGGATTTATCATAGTGTAATTTGAATTAGGTCTTTCAACAATAGTTCTTTGACTAGTTAAATCGGCTACTCTCCAAGGCCTATTTGGGAAATCATCAGTTTTTATATATTTTCTTTCTATATTTCTTCCTACAACATCTTGTTTTTCACTAGAATTTGAATATACTAATATCCAATCAAAGTCTTGGGAAAAATTAAACGGAACATCTGATTTTCCGTCCCTAGTTTTTCTTGGAATTGTACCTACAAATTGTTTATTACCAAATATTGAGTCTGTCAGCACTTTTAAATAATGCATACCATCTTCACTGATATTTATCCATAATGTACCATTCTCTTTTAAAAGTGATTTTGCAATCTCTATCCTATTTTTTAAAAATACCAACCAAGTTGACATTTTGAAATTTGAATTATATACAAAACTATCTTCTGCTATTTTCTTTTTAAAAAAATATGGTACATCAATATATATTAGTTTTACTTTTCCTGTATAGAGTTCTTTTAAACTATGAAGAGCCAACAGATTATTACCTTTTAAAATTAAATTATCCTCTTCTGTTATTCCAGAAATATCATGCTCACCTTCTACATCATATTTTTTGGCGTTAACTAATAATTTTTTATCTAGCAGAACATCGATTTCTTCTTTAGCAATCACTTCATTAAGAAATGGCTCATCTGGTCTCAAATCATCTTTCGCTAAGTCTTCTTTAGTCATACCAGCTTTTAATATCGTATCTTTATAGGGAAAATCTAACACGATTTCTGTTGCTTCATCAATAAATTTCCCATTAGCTGTTAACCCGATTTTTTTTGAATATTTTGTATAAGAATCTTGCCAATAGTCATTCGTTTCAAATAATTCTACTAATTTATTCACATTAAAAATAATGGCATCACTAATAGCCATTGTAAAATTACTTTTCACAACGTCATTTGACAACATTTTTGTCATTAATTCTTTATCATAATTATCTAAGTCCTGAATCACTTTTTGCTTATTGATGATCTCACCAATAAAATATTTGTCACCAAACATCAGCAATACTGATTTAATGGCTTGATTTATTTTTGTTTCCATAATTCCTCCTACATAATGCATGTCTAGTGCTTTTATAATAACATTTTATGGTAAATATTTGATTATTATTTATAGCAATTCTTGAGTAATCTTTGCTTTTTAGAAGAGTTAGAATTATTGAATTCACATTATTCAAAGTAATCTTCAAAAAAATAACAATTCAATTACAGTTAAAATTCTAATGGTACATCATTTGTAATTAAAGAATTTTAGAAACCAATATTACCTACTTAATATTGTTATCAGCAAACAAAAATGAAGCTAGCACAAGTACTAGCTTCATTTTTTATTATCTATTTCATTGAACATATTTCTAAATAGATTTCATTATCTTCTGCTATCATTGTCACACATCTATTTCCCTTATGATTAGCTGTCACTAAATAAATTAGTCCAGATCTCATTTCAGAATAACCAACTTCAATCACAAAATGATTAGCTCTTATTCCACAATAATACTCATCATCTTTTTCTACCATAAAAACTTTTTTTGCATGAAACAACATTAATTCGTCAATATCTTCTTGATAAACATCCTCGTAAAAATTAATTTCAAATACAACTTCTGAATCAATCTTTGCAAATTTATTTTCATATAGCCATGCAACGCGTTGCTCAATATCCTCATAAATTTTTGCTTCTTTTTTTGTTTTTAATTCTCGTTTTATCTTTTTTGTTTCGGTATTTTTTGATTTTTTCATATTATTCACCTCTTCATTTTATTCAGGGAGTCTGTAGGGAGGTTGCTCCCTCAGGAATTGAGAGCCACCACTGTCTTTCCAGATAGAGTAGCCTGCAACAGCATGGCTCTCAATCTGGAAAGATAGTGGGTAGCTCGCGTATGTCTTAAAAAATAATTTCACCATATTAAACTTTCTAATTTAATCTCTGGCAAGATACTTTAAAAATCCATTTCAAATCCTTGTCTTCTTTGTTGCTCCATTTCGATCTTATGTTGCATAAATTCATAGTCTTTTTTAGCACGATACATCTTCACATCATCGTTAATGGCTTTACTAATTTGATGATGCAAGGCTCGTGCATTTGGCGTATGAGTATAACTCCCTGCACCAAAATATAGGGACGTGTACTGTTTTTCTTCTGTCTTTTTGACTGCAATTTTTTTATGTTCGATACTTTTTGAAGTCTGCTTGTTCACTTTCAAATGAACTTTTATTTCGTACTCTTCATCATCAGGTGGACCAAGTGACGTGGCAAAATGTTGATCAACTGACTTTAAAAAATCGTCATACTTCATAAAATAATGCGCACCTTTTCGATTAAATTGACGTTGTGCGATTTCATCTAATTCTACAAAGAGTTCTTCTAGTTCCCCTGTTTTATTAATTCTTTGATTCAAAATAATAAACTGTTCTTCTTTACTAAAGCTATCAAGATTACTAATTTTATAATCCATTAGATTATAATCAAGATTTTTTTCTATCGACTCTAACTCATAACTCTTACCTAATTTTTTAGCACTAAATGTTTTTTCAACATATGGTTCACGTATTTTTCGTGACGCTTTGTCTTTACCTAGAAAAATAAATTTTTCTCTATTCTCATAAAAGTTTGTTTCTTTTTTATACAAAACATAACCTAACTTGTTGCTGTTTTTAGAAAATTTGTAAACTTCTATGTCATGATTTTTCGCTAAAGTATCTGAAAATTTTTCAAAAGAGGTAATCGTTTTATCTCTCAGCACATCATCAATAGCATCTTGAATAACTTGTTGATAGTTCACTTGTCCTTTTTTCAATTTGGATGGATCACTAGAATAAATATTATTACGTCTAAAAAGAGCATCATAATATTCATTGTCTATCGGTTCTAATCCATGACTCTTTAAAAGAGTATCATTTATTTCTCTCATGTTTTCTAAATCTTTTGGATCAATTCTAATTCGTTTACTCGTTTCCGTATCGATATTATTAATCACTAAATGACTATGAAAGTGTTCTTTATCGTTGTGACTTGCGACAATAATTTGACAATGAGGAAATGATTTTTGAGCAAACTCCACCGCTATTTTGTGCATCTGTTCTTCTGAAAGTTCTTTAGATATTTCTTTATCAAAAGAATGTATCACATGATAAGCCTGTGTCACGTCCTTTGAGTGATTCATTTTAGTTCTCGTTCTGTTCATCATTAAATACGCTTTTTCTAGTTCATCACTGCAATTTATTCCTGTAACCGCCACACATTTTTCTTTTTTTGATGGATTAGCTGCATATTGAAGAAGGGAAGACAGATTTTTCTTTCTTCCTAGTGATGTTACACTAGCTCCCATAGTTTTTCACTCTGTTCTTCCATCATTTGGATGCTTGCTAGTGCATTACTGAGTCTATTATGAATATAAGTAGCGTATTCAACTTTAGTTTGAGGTCGTTCATTTTTCTTAATCCAGTATTGCATATATTTCTTTTCTTCATCACTTAATTGACTACTACGAATCTTATTGAGGTTATCTTCTGTAAATACTTTGTCGGGATCAACAATCATAAAAACTTGAGCAATCTTATTAGCCTGTTCATTCTCGAATAATTGGTACTTTTTATTGCTAAAAAGATCAGTAGAAAAATTATTTGATAAATCTTTCTTATGGAAATGAATCGTAATAGTATTCAAACTTTTAGTAGCTTGGTTTAAGTTGTTTCCTAGATGATTTAAGGCTTTAATTAGCCCTTTTGTATCTAAGTCAGACAATAATGGGGGTTCGTACTGTAGCCCCTTTAACCGTTCTCTGCATACTTCAGCACGCGAGATACCCTTTTGTTCAGAAATCAAAGTTATTTCTTTATACGTTCGCTTATCTACTCGAAAATTTAATGCTTCACTATTTTTTCTATTTCTATCATACAGTTTTTGTTTATCACCCATTTGAATTCACCTCTATTTTTTAATCAGCATTTTATATTCATAACATTATTGAATGTCTTCTTTTCAACTTCTGCTATTTCCTTCCAAAAATTGATTACGTCCATATAATTGTGTAAAAGATAAAAGGCCATGTAACAGCCCTTTTACGGTACAATGTTTTTAACCACAAAAACATACCCAGGAGGACGTTACATGACCCAAGTACATTTTACACTGAAC
>NZ_JBSMXK010000004.1:0-127356 GCF_053761865.1 Enterococcus bulliens | reverse complement strand
GTTCAGTGTAAAATGTACTTGGGTCATGTAACGTCCTCCTGGGTATGTTTTTGTGGTTAAAAACATTGTACCGTAAAAGGGCTGTTACATGGCCTTTTATCTTTTACACAATTATATGGACGTAATCTAATTGTTGTCATACTAATGGTTTTATTAATTTATGGAAGTACACTATTTTATTTTTCTAGTGTTTGGACTATGAATTATTTTGGAAATATACATTTTGATCAAATTGTGTATACTCTAAGTCAACCGCTAGAAGGGAGTGATACTACACATATACATGCTTATATAAAAACACCTTTGCTAAATTCTACCTTTTTAACCTTATCATAGATATATCCTATTGCATTGGTGGTTGAATTATCTGGACGTAAGTATACGTTTTATAAAAAGTTGAAATTTGGACCAGTTACTCTTTTTATAACTTTTTTATTACTGATATTAGGTATTTTTGCTTCTGGAATTAATGTTTTAGGATATTCAGAAATAAAATCTTATTATTTCGAAAAAACTCAAATTTACGATGATTACTATGTAGATACCGAGAATGTAAAAATTGAATTTCCAGATCAAAAAAGAAATCTAATTTATATATTTTTGGAATCTATGGAGAGTACTTACAGCAGCCGTGAAGAAGGAGGAATTGAAGATATTAGTCTAATCCCCAATTTGGCTAACTATGCGCTAAATGAAGGAACTAATTTCTCAAATAGAGATAGTTTAGGAGGTATGATGTCTATACCAGGTGCTAATCAAACTATCAGTGCTATGGTGTCTCAGACTTCGGGCGTTCCATTGAGAACAGGAACATTTACTGATAGCAATGGCATTAGCGATACAAATGTTTATGGCGAATCGACCAATAATTTTATGCCGGGACTATATTCATTGGGAAATATTTTAAATAAAGAAGGATACAATCAAATGCTTTATATAGGATCACCAGCTCTGTTTGGAGGTAGGGATAAGTACTTTTCTAGTCATGGTGATTACGAAATTAGAGATTATTATTGGATGCAAAATCAGAAACTAATCCCAGAAGATTACCATGTGTGGTGGGGAGTTGAAGATGAAAAACTTTTCCCTTTCGCTAAAGAATCAATTTTAGAGTTAGCAAGTAAAGATGAACCATTCAACTTTACAATGCTCACAACTGATACACATTTCGAAGATGGATATTTATCTGATGAAGCTCCAAGACTATTTGAAGATCAATATAAAAATGTGATTCATTATTCAGATCAGCAAGTTTTTAATTTTGTAAACTGGTTGAAAGAGCAGCCGTTTTATGCAAATACAACAGTAGTAATTGTTGGAGATCATTTGACTATGGATCGCAAATATGGTGAAACTGTTCCAAAGGATTATAAGCGAAGTGTTTATAATGTTATTTTGAATTCTGATACAGAAATTGAAAGGGATAATAAAAATAGAATTTTTAACGCCACTGATATGTTTCCTACTACATTAGCTGCTTTAGGAGCCAAAATAGAAGGTAATCGTTTAGGTTTGGGGACGAATTTATATTCTAGAGAATCCACATTGATGGAACAATTAGGTGAAGAAAATTTCATAGATGAAATAGGTAAAAAGTCAATTTTATACAATGAAAGATTTGTGAATGGTATAAAATAATTAATAAATTATAAAAGGGGAGTATTATGAGGAAAAATTATCTTGTTACAAGTCTGTGCATATTTATATTCGGAGTTTTTCTCTATATTAATTTAAATATTGAACAGGTTTTATTTAATGACGATTTAGTATTTTTACGTGAAATAGCTAAGGAATACCACGGGAATTACTACGATTATTTTTTACATAGATACCAAGTTTGGACATCTAGATCCATCATTGAATTTGTGCTTACTTTTATGGTTCAGCACGTAGTTATTTGGAAAATCATTAATGCGTTAGCGATGACTATAATCTGTATAGTACCTTCTTTTTATGTACAATCTAAAAATAGAATATTTACGCTTATAATGAGCACTTGTTTTTTTCTATTAATTCCTTTTAATATTTTGAAAGAAGCCGGTTGGATTGCTACTACAACAAATTATTTATGGATATTTGCAACTGCCATTCTAGTATTTTTTCCCATAATCAAAATTCTCCAAAATCAAGGTGTTCCAAAAAGTATTTATGGTCTATCGTTAATTCCTCTTTTATATGCGATCAACCAAGAACAGATGCTTGTTTTGGTTAGTGGGTTTATTATATGTATAGTTTTATACTTGATTTTAAATAGAAGAAATGTATCATTTTTGATCCCACATTTAGTATTGATTGCATGTATGTATATATATATATTTACAAATCCTGGGAATGCACAAAGAACAGTCGTTGAAACACATCACTACTTACCAGAATTTGAAAATTTTACGTTATTTCATAAATTTTATTTAGGATATTGTACTACTTTGAAATCTTTGTTTTTTGATTTTAAACCATTTATTGCTATGAATTTTTTCTTGATAGCTGTTTTAAGTATTATATCTAATAAGTCTACCGTAAAAAAAATATTAGGATTTTTACCTTTAGGATTATATTTTATAACCGTCGCTAATAAGAATTGGATAGATATGTCCTTTGATTTAATTTCTCTAAATAATAGTAAATTATTATTGGTTGTACTATCTTTTTGCTTAATAATTTATATTATTGGCCTATACGGAGTATCCGAATCCATAAATCAATTTGTAATAGTTTTTCTTTTAATAAGTAGTGCAGTTTGTGTAAGAATAATCCTAGGTTTTTCTCCCACTGTTTGGGCCTCAGGAGATAGAACATATCTATTTACTTACCTTCAAATTTTATTAGCTTCTGTATTTTTATGCTCAACTTTATCTTATGAAAAATTATCATCAATAAAAAAAATAATTTTTAGTTTCTATTTATTACTGCTAGTTTGTGTAACTATCTTTTTATTTCTGAAATCTCCATTATTTTGATCAATAAATTAGCAACTTTAAGTAATTAGAAAAAAATTAAAATAGAGTGAGTATTTTTACTTACTCTATTTTGTTGTAAAGATTCCTTAATAAATCTTAATAGATTAATACAGGAAAGGCTTTTTTTATCTTTCCAACCTTGCTAATAGAGTCAAACTTCTGTAAAATCAAACCGTTAGAACTAAATTTAAATGATTTGGAAGGTATGTAAATGTTTAAAGAATTGTATTATTTTTGTAGAGATATTTATCGCAACAAAAAGTTATTGATCCAATTTTCTGTAAATGATTTTCGTTCTCGTTATGCAGGATCGCTACTAGGTATCTTTTGGGCGTTTGCCAATCCATTAGTGACTGTATTGACGTATTGGTTTGTATTTGATATTGGGTTGAAAGCGCCATTAACGGATGGTAAATATCCTTTTATTTTATTCTTAATGACGGGGATCGTACCATGGTTTTATTTTTCAGATGTTTTAGGATCGGCTACGAATGTGTATCGAGAGTACAGCTATTTGGTTAAAAAGGTCGTATTCAATATTAGAATCTTGCCAACCGCTAAATTGCTATCTAATCTATATATGCACGGCTTTTTCGTTGCAGTTGCCTTGATTGCTTCTATTTTATTTGGTGTTTATCCGAATCTACATTTCTTGCAAATTTTCTATTACTTATTTGCATTGATGTGTTTTTTAACTGGATTAACATGGTTTACGGCTTCGATTCAGCCATTCTTTCCAGATGTCAATCAATTTATTGCGATCATCATGCAAGCATTGATGTGGGGAACGCCAGTATTATGGAGTATCAATCAGTTTCCAAATCCAACGATCCAATTTATTTTGAAACTTAATCCACTTTTTTACGTGGTACAAGGGTATCGTGACGCATTCTTTGGTGGCGCATGGTTTTGGCAAAATCCAACACTATCGATTTATTTCTGGGTAGTGACGTTTATCTTATTGATATTAGGAAGTACGATTTTTAGAAGATTGAAACCTCATTTTTCTGACGTACTGTAAGGAGACACAACATGAAAAAACGCGTAGTAGAAATTAATCATTTAACGAAGACTTATAATATGTATCCAAATCCGACAGCACGTTTGAAGGAAGCTTTACATCCAAAACGAAAAAGTTATCATGAGATCTTTTATGCGTTGAATGATGTAAATATTCATGTCAATCAAGGTGAAATGGTGGGATTTATTGGAGAAAATGGTTCAGGAAAATCGACCATTTTAAAAATTATCACAGGTGTATTGACTCCAACTGAAGGTGAAGTCAAAATCGAGGGCAATATTGCCGCTTTACTAGAATTGGGTTCTGGGTTTAATCCTGAGTATAGTGGATATGAGAATATTTTCTTAAACGGAATGGTTTTAGGGTATTCTCGTGATCAAATGCAAGAAAAAGTAGAAGATATTATCAATTTTGCAGATATTGGGGATCATTTATATCAACCAGTCAAAACTTATTCAAGTGGGATGTTTGTTCGTTTAGCTTTTGCGGTGGCCATCAATGTCGATCCAGATATCTTGATCGTCGATGAAGCATTAGCTGTAGGCGATTTGGAGTTCCAATTGAAATGTATGGAAAAATTTACTGAGTTTCGAAACCAAGGGAAAACGGTATTATTTGTTTCGCACGACGTCAATGCTGTTCGCCGTTTTTGTGACCGCGTGTATTGGTTAAAAAATGGAGTCGTTGAAGCTGAAGGCGAAACAATGGAGATCACGGAAGAATACGAAAACTTCTTGAAGAAAAAATCGATCAAAACGGTCGACCGAGAAAAAAGCACAGTTGAAGAACATTCTGCTTTAGATATTGTGGAAGTCAAATCGGCAGTATTGCTTGATGAAGATCAACAACCGATTGATTTAGTGACACAAGACAGCAAAGTATTTGTCAAAGTCGAGTATCAGGTAAACGATCCGTCGATCAAACATCCTGTATTAGGTGTGGCGATTCGTACAGTAAACAATCAATACGTTTGTGGGCTGAATACTTTACTTGATGAAACTGAGATTCCTTGGAAAAAAGGGTTGAACACGTTTTATATCGAATACCCTAAAATGGCTCTTTTAGGTGGGGAATATTATTTTGACGTGGCGATCTTTGAAGAAAATGCAACGGTCCCATTTGTATATAAAACCAAATACATTACCATGTTTATTACAGGAAAATACGTCGGTGAAGGGATTGTCGTATTAGATCATGAGTGGAAAGGATCGGTTCAGGAATGAAATATGATTTTGAAATGACGATCGATGAACAAAGTAGTGTGGGCAAAATTGTCGCACAAGTAAAAGATAAAAGTCGTGTACTAGAATTCGGTCCAGGGAATGGCCGGATGACCAATTATTTAACTACAGAAAAAGAATGTGACGTATCTATTGTAGAGTTCGATGAAGAACTCTACAATTTTGTTATGCAGTTTGCAAAAGATGGATTTTTAGGCAATATCGAAGAGTTTAAATGGCTTGATTACTTCCAAGATCAAACATTCGATGCCATTATCTTTGCGGATGTTTTAGAACATCTAGTTGATCCTATTGCTGCATTAAATGCTGCTAAAAAGCTGCTAGCAAAAGATGGACAATTACTGATCAGTTTCCCAAATCTGGCACATAATTCACCATTGATCGGATTGTTTAACAATCAACTGGATTGGAACGAATTTGGATTACTCGACCATACGCATAATACATTTTACACACAAACCGGTTTTGAAAAAGTCTTTGCATCACTTGATTTACATATTGCAATTGAAGATTTCACGTATTCTCAAGTCGGACAAAATGAAATTCTTACAACTTATGAAGATTTACCCGAAAAAATCCGCTATGCGTTTAAAATGAGACCGTTTGGTGAAGTGTACCAATATTTTTATGCACTGACGCTAACACCAGTCGCTCATCCAAAACGCGCAAATCCGATTAATTCTCATTTTATCCATCACGTACAATTAGCCTTTACGATTGCAGGGAAACAAGAAATCCATCCGTTACTTTATAATCAAGTGACACAAGAAAACCAAACGAGTACGCACCAAATCGATCCTAAAGTGGAACAGTTGAAAATCGTGCCATTTGAAGGCAATGGGATAATGGAGTTTACCGCGCAGATCGATGGAAAACGCATTCGACCAATTCAAACAAATGCCGTTTGGAAAACAGAACAAACCTATGTTTTTACAGGCATTGATGAAAATCCTTATTTTATCTTTGATGGCGATCAAATTGCAGGTCAAAACGTGACGCTTTATTTCAAGATGATTGATCAAAATAGCTTTTCTGAACTTGAAACACGTGTATTGGACTATGCACACCAGCAAGAAAGCGTGATTGCGCGTTTAAATGAGACACACGCAAAAGAATTGTTAGCGCTAGAAACAGAAAAAGAAGAATTGATTGCAAAAACTGCAGCGTTATTTGATCAAGCTGCAATCAAGCAAGGTGTTGAAAAATGGCATCAAGAAGCACTGAAACAGTATCATTTATATGATGAAAGTCTATTTTCTGACATTAAGTTGATGGTAGAGACGATTGAGAATGATCCAGATCGAAATGTAGCTATTATTAAAGGCTGGGGCTATTCTGTTTCTGAGAAAGCGCCATTAACGTATCAAGTCCCACTATTTGAAGGGTTATTTTCACTAGTGACGCCGTTATATCGCAAAGATGTTAATGATATGTTTGATTTGCCTAAGGAAGTCAAATATGGATTTATGATCGAAATCGATCACAAACAAATTGATAAAGTAATTGGACTAGACGTGACGATCCCAGAAACGGAACAAAGTTATGCGTTGAAATTTCAAAAGCATAATTTGGACAATACACCATGGGCGAAAAAAGTGCGGTATGTTTTAGGCGCGATTCGCCAACAAGGATTGCGCAATGTGTTACGTAATCGTAAAATGCGCTTAGATCAAGCAGATCAATATGAAAAATGGATCAAAGAACACGAGCAATACGATGTAAAAGCAGTCAAACAAGAAATTCAAACATTTGCTGTCAAACCGAAGATCTCATTAGTCGTACCGGTTTATAATGTCGAAGAAAAATGGTTGCGTGCATGTATTGATTCGTTGACGCAGCAATATTATGAAAACTGGGAATTATGTTTAGCAGACGATGCCTCACCAAAACCTGAAATCAAACCGTTGATTGAACGATATGTTGAATCAGATCCGCGGATCAAAGCGGTTTTCCGTGAGCAAAATGGACACATCTCAGAGGCAACGAATTCAGCGATTGGCTTGGCAACAGGTGAGTATGTTGGATTTATGGATAATGATGACGAACTTGCACCTCAAGCATTATATGAAGTGGTCAAAGCGATTAATGAAGATCACGATTATGAGTTTATCTATACCGATGAAGATAAATTAAATCTTTCAGGAAAACGGTTTGATCCGTTTTTTAAACCGAATTGGAATCAAACCTTGTTACTAGGCCATAACTATATTACCCATTTTGTTGTAGTGAAACGCACATTGCTTGATGAAGTTGGTGGTTTACGCAGTGAATTTAATGGTAGCCAAGATTATGATTTTGTATTACGAGCGACTCAGGCAGCGAAAAAAGTCCATCATATTCCGGTGATCTGCTATCATTGGCGTACAGTCGAAACGTCAGTTGCCTTTGATCCAAAGAGTAAAGAATATGCCTATATTGCCGGTCGAAGAGCAATTGAAGAAGCATTGAATCAAAAAGAAATCGAAGCCAAAGTCACCATGACCAAACATTATGGTGCGTATAAAGTCGAGTATCTCTATGCTGAAGAACCGTTAGTGTCGATTGTAGCATTAGGTGAGAATCAGCGTGTGAGCTTGTGGGTGGAAGATATCTTAAAGCAAACTTACTATAGTAATATCGAGATTCTCGTTCCCAAAGCATTTCAACAAGCCTTCCCAACTAGTGATAAACGCGTTTCATTTATTGAAGGCGATACGATCAACGAACGTGTGAGTCAAGCTAAAGGGGAGTATATCGTGTGTCTAAATGAACATCTGACACCGTATCATCCAGAGTGGTTAAAAGAATTGATGAATTCTTTGAGACAAGAAAATGTTGGAGCAGTTGTAGGGAAAGTCATTTTAGCAGACGAAAAAGTCTTAAACGTAGGTGTTGGCTTGCGTAAACCTGCTGTTATTTTTGAGGATCAAGGAACGACAAAAGAATCGATCGGATATTATTTCCGTTCAGTGCTACCAAGAGAAATCTATACAGCAACGATGGACGTTGTAGCAATGCGAAAATTAGACCTACTGGCACTTAAAGATACACCAGTAACTAATGATCCGACGCATACAGTATTTGGACCAGAAGTCTACCATCAATTAGGGAAAAAAGTTGTCTTTACCCCATATAGTCTTTTAGTATATATTGGCACAAAACCAGAAGAAACATACAAGATGGATTGGCAAGCATCGATGGATGACTTACACGATCCTTATCAAAATCCTCATGCATTATAGTAAGGAGTAAATCATGTCTGAAAATGAATTGATTGTCTATATTGATAGTATTCAACAAGATAAAAAACAAAATAGTTATTTGCTGACAGGTTGGGCATTGGATAAAGACCATAAAACGGTCCCAAACATTCACGTGCGTTCATCTCATAAACGTGCTACCTGTACGATGCTTTCTCGTAGCGATGTGATCATGGCGCAAAAATTAAGCGGTGATATCAAAGCGGGTTTTCAATTAGAAATTGTGCAGCCTAAAAGTCCAATCGAACTAGAATTTACATCAGGCGAGCATGTACGTGTGGAAACAGTCGAATTGACTGGAGCATATCCAGCGATCCCAGGACGTGAAACGACGATGCAAAAGCAACTTGCAACGCTTAAAAAAGTCGTACGCTATTATCAAAAAAATGGATTGAAGGCCACATTGAATCGGTTGAAAAAACAACAAGTCAAATTACAAACAGAAGATTACGCAGCTTTTTTAAAAACTCATGAAAACTGGGATATCGAGGCCATTCAAGCAGAGATCGCATCATTTTCGTATCAACCAAAAATCAGTATTTTGATGCCAGTTTATAATGTCGAAGAAGAATGGTTAACCAAGTGTATTCAATCGGTACAAGGTCAATTTTATGAAAATTGGGAATTGTGCATGAGTGATGATGCCTCTAGCGATGTGAAGGTCAAACCGTTACTTGAAAAATTTGTTGCACAAGATCCACGCATCAGAGTAGTCTATCGTAAAGAAAATGGACATATCTCTAAAGCGACGAACTCAGCATTAGAAATTGCCACTGGTGAGTTTTGTGCCTTATTGGATAATGATGATGAACTTTCACCGATCGCCTTATATGAAGTTGTCAAACGATTAAACGAACAACCAGATCTCGATTTGATTTATAGTGATGAAGATAAAATCGACATGCAAGGCAATCGATTCGATCCAGCTTTTAAACCAGATTACTCACCTGATTTATTATTGGGTACAAACTATATTTCTCATTTAGGGGTGTACCGTACTGAAATCTTACGTCACATCAAAGGGTTTCGTGTGGGATATGAAGGGTCGCAAGATTACGATCTAGTATTGCGTTTTGTGGAGCGAACAACTCCTGAAAAGATCGCACATATACCCAAAATTTTATATTACTGGCGGATTTTACCGACCTCGACTGCGGCGGATCAATCGACGAAAGGGTATGCGTTTGAGGCTGGTTTAAAAGCCGTGCAAGATGCTTTGATTCGTCGAAAGATTAAAGGGACAGCGACCCATGCTGCAGGTAATGGATTGTTCGATGTCCATTATGAGATTTTAGAAGAATCTTTAGTCAGTGTGATTATTCCTACAAAAAATGGCTATGAAGATATGAAGCGTTGTTTGGAATCGATCGTGGCAAAGACCAATTATCCAAACTATGAGCTCGTCGTAGCAGATAATGGTAGTGATGATCCACGCATGAAGACACTTTATGAGGAATATCAGACCGTATTAAAAGACCGATTTACTGTTGTTGATCTACCGATTCCTTTTAATTATTCTCGGATCAATAATTTAGCAGCTAAAGAAGCTAAAGGAAAATATCTGTTGTTTTTAAATAACGATACCGAAGTAATCACGGAAAATTGGATGAGTAAAATGGTCTCGTTTGCGCAATTTGAACGAATTGGTTGTGTCGGAGCGAAGTTGTATTACCCAAACCATACGATCCAACATGCTGGAGTCGTATTGGGAATGGGAGGTGCTGCAGGGCATCCACACCATACTTACCCGCGTGGCGACTTTGGTTATTTCGGTAAATTAGAAATCAACGTCAATTACTCTGCTGTTACAGCGGCGTGTTTAATGATTCGTGCGCAAGATTTTGCTACGTTAAATGGATTCAATGAAGAGTTAACCGTAGCCTTTAATGATGTAGATCTTTGTCTAAGAGAGCAAGCGCTTGGTCGCAATAATCTTTTCGTGCATGAAGTAGAGCTGTTCCATTTTGAATCACAATCTCGCGGATATGAAAATACCCCAGAAAAGCAAGCACGATTTGAAAAAGAGACTGCTTATATGTATGAAAAATGGGGCGATCTGATTGAAAATGATCCTTTTTATAATCCGAATTTGACGCGTACAGGTGGGAATTTTGCTTTACGTCAATAAATTATTACAAAAAGATTAAATTAAATTGAATTTTCATTTTGCGATTGCAGTCTGTTTTGTCTTATGGCAAAATCAAAAGTGGACATTTAAAGTAGACTAGAACAGGGGTGCAAAATGAAACCATATCAAAAGATTGCCGTATTCGTTTTAGGTGTATTGATTGCACTAGTAACGATCGGTACTGTATACGCCGCAAATTTGTATGGAGCAGCAAGCGATACATTTAATCGAATCAGTAAAACAGCGCCATCACGTAAATCAGATTTACGCGATAGCTCAGTAGATATTTCAAAAAGTGAACCTTTCTCAATTATTTTGATGGGAATCGATACCGGTGCTTTAGGCCGTACTGAACAAGGTCGTTCGGATAGTATGATGGTCGTTACGGTCAATCCACAAAAAAAACAATCGACGATCGTCAGTTTAGACCGTGATATTTTGACGAATATCGTCGGCTACGAACCATACGATACACCATATTTTGATAAATTGAATCATGCATATGCATATGGTAGTGTCGATATGGCGATGGATACAGTAGAACAGTTACTAGATATTCCGCTAGATCACTATGTATCGATCAACATGCAAGGATTGAGTGATTTGATTGATGCAGTTGGCGGGATTACGGTCGAAAATAAAATCGATTTTACCTTAGATGGTGTACATGTACCCGTTGGAAAAATCAAATTAAATGGTGAAACGGGTCTGGCTTATGCCCGGATGCGCCATGAAGATCCAGAAGGCGATATCGGACGTCAACGTCGTCAACGTGAAGTCGTAACCAAAATTCTAGAAAAAGTCATTAGCATGGATAGTGTAAGTAAATACAAAAAAATCCTTGATGCAGTGGAAAAAAATACCTTAACTGATTTGACTTGGGATGAGATGCTAGCAATCGGAAAAAATTACATGCCAGCGTTTGACAAGATTCGTTCAGGGCAATTGCAAGGTGAAAGTGAAACTATCAACGAAACGTATTATCAAGTGTTGGGTGTAGATGAGTTGTTAAAAGTTCAAAATGAATTAAAACAACAGCTAAACCTACCAACCCATGAGCAATTGATCATCGACGAAGACTTTTATTATTCAGAAAATGGCTTTATTGGAAATCAATTTTATGATGACACGGATTACACCACAACGGATACCGCTAAATATACATTTGGTGAAACACTATTTAGTAAAAAATCAGATGCTGCTAATCCAAGCACGCAAAAGAGTGAAGAGGCAACAGTATCTACACAAGAGACAACTCAATACGGTGAATAGGCAAAAGGCAGTTGATATATTCAGCTGCCTTTTCCACATGTTATTTTCATGTTAAAATGTTTCACGGGATTTCTAAACATGAAAGCTTATTTCAAAAGTGTTTTTAAAATAATGGATGTCATTCGTGAAACATTGTAAGCAGATTTAGAAAAAATTGAAAGTTTTTAAAATATATCAGGTTTTTTGTACGAATGTCTTTTTTTTTGATAAAATAAGGTGAATGGTCTTCTAGGAAGGATTGAAAGAATGAGAAGAAAAGATTTTTTATCAAAGCACGCATGGAAAACAAAATTAAATGACGCCAAGAAAGGGCAAGAAAATAAACGAGGACATATTCCATTTCGATTGAATTTTTTATTTTTGATTATTTTTGTGCTATTTGTGGCGCTGATTTTACGTCTAGGAAATCTACAAATCGTCAATAGTGACAAGTGGGAAAAAGAGATCAAATCCGCCACTGTTACTACTGTCAAACAAAGTACTCCGCGTGGTTCGATCTATGACGCGACTGGAAAAGTTTTGGCGACCAATCAAGCCAATGCGGCGATTACGTTTACTCGCACAAATGATATGAGTGCGACTGACATGTTAGATCTAGCAAAAGAGCTAAATCAATTGATCGATATGCCAGTAGATGAAAACTTGAGTCAGCGGGATTTAAAAGACTATTATTTAGCAGATAAAAAACACTTAGAAGCAGCACAAAAAAAATTATCTGCTAAAGATCAGTTAAAATCAAGTGGTGATCAATATCAGTTAATGATCGATCAAATCAAAGACGATCAGTTGAATTTTGATGACAATGAGTTAAAAATTGCCACTATTTTCACGCGTTTAAACAGCGGACAAAACTTGAAACCTGTTTTTGTGAAGAATGAAGATGTTAGCAATGAAGAGTTAGCCATTGTAGCAGAGAATGCGTCGAAATTACCAGGTATTTCAACAGGGACAGATTGGAGTCGTGAAGTCATTACGGCAAGTAATCCGATTGCAAGTATTATTGGGCGTGTGTCGACATCAAAACAAGGGTTACCTTCAGAAGAAGCTGAAGAATACTTGAAAAAAGGTTATTTTTCAAATGACCGTGTTGGAACGAGTTTCTTAGAAAAGCAATACGAAAGTGAGTTACAAGGAAAGAAATCTGAATATGAAGTAACCATTGACAATAACGGGACGATTTCAAGTACGAAAGAATTATCCGCAGGTTCTAAAGGAGACAATTTAAAACTAACGATTGATGAAGCGTTCCAAGACAAATTTGATACGATCGTCAAAAACGGTTATCAACAATTGATTGATTCAGGTGATGCTGAGTTTTCAAATGGTATTTATGCGGTAGCGATGAATCCTAAAACAGGAGCGATTTTAGGCGTGTCTGGCTATTATCACGAAGAAGGCTCTTCTGAGATCCAAGACGATGCGGTTGGTACGTTCGTTGGACGTCAGTTTGAACCAGGTTCTGCAATCAAAGCAGCAACGATTACGACTGGATTTGATCATGGCGTCATTACACCTGAAAGCAATACTTTATACGATCAACCGATCTATTTAGCCGGATCTCCAGCTAAAGCGTCAGTATTTAACCCGTATGGTTCAAATAACCGTTATATCGATGCCGCTCAAGCGTTAGAGATTTCATCAAACTCGTATATGATGCAAATTGCTTTACGTTTGTTAGGGATCGACTACAAAGGAGGCACTTTGCAAATTCCAGGTTTAGCCGATCAAAAAACAGCATATGAAGAATTACGTGCAGGATTTGCGCAATATGGATTAGGTGTGAAAACAGGAGTCGATATGCCTGAAGAGGCTGTAGGTGGCCAAGTTGCTTATAATGAATTATCCGATGCGAATTTTGATGGCGGGAAAGTCCTCGATTTAGCATTTGGACAGTTTGATACGTATACACCGATTCAACTCGCTCAATATGTATCTGCGATCGCAAATGGTGGTGAGCGTGTGGCACCACACTTTGTTGAGGGAATCTATGGAAACAATGAAAATGGTGATCTTGGTGAAGTCAAACAAGCAATCGAAACCAAAGTCTTAAACAAAATTGAGATCACGCCAGAAGAAATGGCAATTATCCAACAAGGGATGCACGATGTTGTTCATGGAAATGATCCGTATACTACTGCTCGTCCTTTAGCAAGTGCGAAGATGGATCTTTCCGCAAAAACTGGTACAGCTGAAGCATATGCATATAAAGATGGACAAGAAATTCCAGTAAACAATTTAAATGCGGTTGTTTATGGACCAACAGAAGATCCAGAAATCGCTGTGGCGATCATGATCCCAAGAATCAAACAAACGAACCATACGTATCCAAACCTTTCGATTACAAAAGACATCATGGATGCTTATTATGACATGTATTTAGCGAAATAAAAAAGATAGATCAGAATTGGACAAACAATCCGTTCTGATCTATTATTATAGTGTTGCAATTTCACAAAAAGAGAGTATACTTTTGTATTTGTTAGAACTTGAATCGGATATAAGGAGTAAACGCAAATGACAACGGAATTTGAAGTGAAAATGAAACAACTACATGAAAAATATGGGAATCTCACGTTGGAAGAACGCAAGGCGATGCGTGAATGTCTACGTAAACGTTATCCATTGACATTTAGACGTACAGAATCACTCAAACATGATATTGTTCGTTTAGAAGCAAAACGCACACAGTTAGAATTAGACGGCAAGCATGAGACAGATCTATCTGAAGTGGAAAAGAAAGTCTTGGATAAAAAAGAAGCTTTCTTAAAATTATTGGTCGAGGTAAAGAAAAAAGAAGAACGGAGATGATGCTATGGAAATTATCGAGCTACTCGTCATTGTAGCCATAGCCATCACTTTCTCAAATATTTTTAGTAAAGTGGTACCCACTGTGCCAGTTTTTTTAGCACAGATCTTTTTAGGAATTCTTTTGGGGATGACAAAGTATGCATCCGATATTGCGTTTGAACCTGAAATCTTTTTGATTATGATCATTGCCCCTTTGCTATTTAGAGAAGGTGAAGCTGCGGATGTACCAGAAGTATTAAAGAATTTTTCAATTATTTTATTTTTAGCCTTTGGATTAGTGATCGGAACGTTAGTCATTATCGGATTAACGCTGAAGACTTTGCTTCCGTCAATTCCTCTTGCGGCGTGCTTTGCCTTTGGTGCGGCATTAGGACCAACCGATGCCGTAGCTGTAGGCTCTCTAGCTAAACGATTAAAAATCCCACCACGTGTTTTGCATATTTTAGAGGGAGAAGGATTACTAAATGATGCTTCCGGGGTAACTGCCTTTCAATTTGCGGTAGCTGCGCTGATCACCGGCTCATTTTCTTTGATCAATGCCTCTTTGAGCTTAGTTCTTTCTAGTATTGGTGGAGCTGTAGCAGGTTTTGCTGTGGTTTGGATCAAAAATCGTATCATTAAATTGATTGAGCGGATCTCAGCACAAGATGTGATCGTGTATCTTTTGATCGAGTTACTCTTGCCCTTTGTGGCCTATTTACTAGCTGAAATGTTTCATGCTTCAGGAATTATCGCAGCGGTAGTTGCTGGAGTGCTACAATCGATGGGCTATCGAAAAGTAACGTTATTCGAAGCTGAATTAGCAAATATTTCAGATAGTACATGGAAAACAATTAGTTTTACATTAAATTCACTGGTGTTCTTATTCTTAGGGATTGAACTGTCACAAGTGTTTTCACCGATTTGGAAAAGTCAAGAATATGCAAATATGCACTTAGTATTTGTAATTTTAGTTATTGCAATCGTCTTGATTTTGATTCGTTTAATTGGGATCTCGCTATTTTTTGGATTTACAAAAGGGTTTACGCACTTAAAAGGGAAGTTTCGTGAGATTTTAATGCTAACTTTTGGTGGTGTCAAAGGAACTGTCAGTTTAGCCACGATCTTTATTCTGCCGGTCTCCATCAATGGCTTGGATTTTGATCAGCGGCCCTTGTTGCTCTTTTTAACAGCTTGTGTGATTATGGTCTCTTTAGTGGGTGGAATGATTGCTTTGCCATTACTTTCAGATGGAGAAGCGGAAAAGCCGATCGATCCAAATGAAGTCGCCATTTTAAGTGAAGTAATCGAAAACTTACATCAAGATATTGAACAAGCTGATCTAGAAGAGACCGACATCATTGCGATCGAAGCCGTGATTGATCATTACCATTCACGTGTTTGGGAATTGTATACCGAATCGATGACGGAATCAGAGCAACAAGAAGTTCAGGAGATTCAAGCCTTGATTTTAGCAATCGAGCAAGAAGGATTAGAAGAGTCATATCGTAAAGGTGAAATTTCGATGAATGGATACCGCTTGTATTCTCGTTTTCTAAAACGTTATGAAACTTCATTTAAACGTCAAGTCTTTTCATTTTTTAGTTTTAGTTTAGTCTTCTGGCGGCGGATGTTTCGGATTGTACTTCATCCAAAACGCTTTTGGCAAAGTACCAGAGCAGATACACGTTTAGAGATCATCCAAAGAGATGTATTGGATGTTCGAAAGGTCTTTTTACAAAATAATGAATTGGTTTTACAAAGTTTATCGACTTTAGAAGATATTTTTGAGCCAACGATCGTTCAGTATTATTTGCGTCGTCGTGAAGATATGAAAAAGCAAATCCAACATGTACACTTACCTTTTTCGTTTACCGTTCAGCAAGAACCAGCTTATGCGAAAGAGATTTTACGTGGGTATTATTTAGAGCGTAAGATCATCGATGAGTATGAAGGGTCTGATAAAATCACGCTGTTTTCGGCAAACGAATACCGTCAAAAAGTGAATTTATTAGAATCGTATGCCTTGCAACAGGTTAAGGATTAAGTTGAACTTCTAGATCATTTTACGATCTAGAAGTTTTTTTAGATTGTTGTTACAAACTATGTTAAAATAGGCAAGATGAAAAAAAGGAGTGGTCCGATGAAAGAATTAAAAGTCGTCCAATTACATAAAACATATGGTGAAAAAACGATCTTTGATCAAATATCCTTTTTGATCCATGAAAAAGATCGGATCGGCTTGATTGGGATCAATGGTACGGGAAAATCGAGTCTATTGAAAATTCTAGCAGGGATTGACCGCGGAGATGGTGATCAGCAAACAGTCTTTTATCCAAGTGACTACCAAATCGGTTACTTGGCTCAAGAACCTGATCTTGATGAAACACAAACGATTTTAGAAGCCGTATTTCAAGCAGATACGCCGCAGTTAAATGCTGTACGAATCTACGAACAGGCACTTACTCGACTTAGTGAAAATGGAGTAGACGAAGTTGCGCAACAACAATATGCAAAAGCCGAGCAACGAATGAATGAATTAGATGCGTGGACGATCGATGCACAAGCAAAAAGCATTCTCCAGCAAGTAGGACTTTCAGATCTAACGCAAACGATTGCCAGTCTTTCTGGAGGACAAAAAAAACGTGTCGGATTGGCACAAGTCTTAATCACTGCCCCCGATCTATTGTTATTAGACGAACCAACAAACCATCTAGATTATGAAGCGATTAGCTGGTTAGAAGGGTATCTAGCACAGTATAAAGGGGCGTTGCTTGTTGTGACACATGATCGCTACTTTTTAGATCGAGTCGTCAATCGCATGTTTGAATTGTCTAATGGCGAACTGACCGAATACAAAGGCAACTATGAAAACTATTTGGTGGAACGAGCTGAACGCGACCGTATCGATCAGGAACAAGAAAGTAAACGCGCACAGCTTTATAAGCAAGAATTAGCTTGGATGCGTGCAGGTGCAAAAGCACGTACGACCAAACAACAAGCGCGTATCAAACGCTTTGATGAATTAAAAGGTTCACTCAAACAAGGGACACAAGAAGAAGCGATTGAACTGGATTTTGATACAACACGTTTAGGTAAAAAAGTCATTGAGTTAAAAGAGGTATCGTATCAAATCGAGCATCAACCAATCTTAGATCGATTTTCTTTACTTGTACAAGCGCGTGAACGCTTAGGGATCACGGGTGAAAACGGTGCGGGCAAGTCGACCTTACTCAATCTGATCAGTGGATACTTGACACCGCAACAAGGAACGATCAGTATCGGAGAAACGGTTAGACTGGCGTATTATACGCAACAGACCGAAGCGATCGATCCTGAAAAACGGATGATCACCTACCTACAAGAAGTAGCAGAAGAAATACAACGTTCAGATGGCACGACGATCAGTGTGACCGAACTGTTGGAACGCTTTTTATTTCCACGTCACACACACGGTAGCAAAATCGCTAAATTATCAGGTGGTGAACGTCGCCGTTTGTATTTATTAAAATTATTGATTGAACAACCAAATGTTTTATTGCTTGATGAGCCAACAAATGATCTAGATATTGCCACGCTAACGATTTTAGAAGACTACTTACAAACTTTCCCTGGTGCGGTCTTAACTGTTTCACATGACCGTTATTTTTTAGATAAGGTAGCAGAAAAATTAGTCATCTTTAACGGTCAAGCAAATATTGATACTTATTTTGGTACGATCGAAGAGTATCTTGCACAAAAAAAGACAGATACGAATGAACCAGTGAAAGAAGTCAAAGCGATCGCTACGCCTGTAACGAAAGAAAAGACCAAATTAAGTTATCTTGAACAAAAAGAATGGGAAGTAATTGAAGACGAGATCGCAACGATTGAGGATAAGCTTGTGACGTTAAATGAAGAGATGTTGCATCAAGGATCGGATTTTACTGCATTGCAAATGTTACAAAAACAAATCGATGAACAAAATGAACAACTAGAAGAACGCTATGCACGTTGGGAGTATTTGAGTCAATTTGTTTAATCAAGGAGGAACAATGATGGAGGCAGCTTATTTAGCGCTAGGACAAAAAATTTTAGAAGAAGGAAACGTAAAATCCGATCGAACGGGTACAGGAACAAAAAGTGTATTTGGGTATCAAATGCGTTTTGATCTGACAAAGGGTTTTCCACTATTGACGACCAAGCGCGTACCGTTTGGTTTAATCAAAAGTGAATTGTTATGGTTTTTAAAAGGGGATACCAATATCCGTTATTTATTAGAGCACAACAATCATATTTGGGATGAATGGGCATTTAAAAAGTATGTTGAAAGTGAAGACTATACTGGCGTCGATATGACCGATTTTGGGCGCCGCTGTCTCGTCGATGAAGCATTTAACGCACAATATCAGAAAGAATTGCAGCTATTTTGCACACGAATTCTAGAAGATGAAGCATTTGCAGCCAAGTTTGGTGATTTAGGGAAAGTTTATGGCTATCAATGGCGTCATTGGCAGACGAGTCGTAATGAGACGATCGATCAAATCAAAGATGTGATCGACATGATCAAAACGACACCAGACTCTAGACGCTTGATTGTTTCTGCTTGGAATCCAGAAGATATCCCAACGATGGCTTTACCTCCATGTCATACGATGTTTCAATTTTATGTTCACGAGAATAAATTAAGTTGTCAATTATACCAACGTAGCGGAGATGTCTTCTTAGGAATTCCTTTTAATATCGCTAGTTATGCTTTGTTGACGCACTTGATCGCGCGTGAAACGGGTCTAGAAGTCGGAGAATTTATCCATACGATTGGGGATGCCCACTTGTATAGTAATCATTTAGAACAAATGCAAATGCAATTGTCACGTGAAATCAAAGCATTCCCTAAACTTAGGATCAATGAAGAGGTTTCTTCGATTTTTGATTTGGATGTTCAAGATATTACAGTAGAAGGGTATGATCCACACCCAGCGATTAAAGCACCGATTGCGGTATAAAGGAGAGAGAAAGATGTTAATTGCACTATGGGCACAAGATGAAAATGGCGTGATTGGTAAAGACGGAAAACTCCCGTGGTCACTGCCAAATGATATGAAGTTTTTTAAAGAGCAAACGACGGGGCATGCGATCATTATGGGGCGCAAAACGTTTGAAGGGATGGGCGAGCGCGCTTTGCCAAACCGGGTCAATATTGTCTTGACGACAGATCCGCATTACCAAGCAAAAGACGTACTGGTTTTCCATACACCTGCAGAAATTTTAGACTATATGGAAAACCATCAAGAGACCTACTATTTGATCGGTGGTACAGGTATTTTTCGTTCGATGTTACCTTACTGTACGCATCTTTATCGTACTATGATCCATGCAACGTTTACAGGGGATGTGTTGTTCCCAACAGATTGTGTCAATATGGACGATTGGCAATTGACGAAGACGATCCCTGGGATTGTGGATGAACAAAACCATTACGCGCATACATTTGAATTATTTGAAAAAAAATAACAATAACCCGCTTTTCTGAATGTTAAATAGGAAAAGCGGGTTATTGTTATGTATAAAACAAGACGGAAAAGAACATTAATGCTGCACCAAGCATGACGAATAAGTGCCATACGACGTGCATGTAACGAATATTTTTTAAGCTGTACAAAACAGCCCCAACTGTATAGGATACACCACCAAAGAATAAAAGCAACATTCCACTAGTACCTAAGGAATGCAATAATTGTGGAGCTGCAAGCACACATAGCCATCCCATAATGACGTAAATGATCGTCGAGATTTTTGATACGTGCTGTGCTTTGTGCAAGGTTAAAGATTTATACACGATGCCAGCCAAAGCCATAAGCCAAATCAAGCCAAACAAGATCCAGCCAAATAAACCACCTACGCTTAATAAACAAAACGGGGTATAACTTCCTGCGATCAATAAGAAAATGGAAGCATGATCAAACACTTGAAATACTTTTTTTGCTTTAGTAAAAATTAAACTATGGAATAGAGTCGAAAAGAGAAACAACAAAATCATCATTGAGCCATATAGCGCATACGAAACGACGTGTAACGCATCTTGATGGGCTCCTTTGATCAGTAAGAGCACCAATCCAGCAACACTTAAGCCAAAGCCGATCCCGTGTGTACAGGCATTTAAAATTTCATTTAAAATATAGTATTTTCTAGTAAATTTCGTTTGTTGCACGAACCTCATCCCTTTGCAGTTTAATGATAAAATAGATGAAAAAACCATAGCAGTCTGTTATACTAAACACAACTATGTCTATCAGTAGTGTACATGAAAATAGACTTTTTTTAAAGAGAGAGTGAGCAAAGCATGCAAAAACTTAAGATCGTAACAGACTCATCGTGTACGATGGAAAAGCACGTTCGCGATGAATTAGCTATTTCTGTGGTACCCTTATCCGTCATGATCGACGGGACACTATACACCGATGACGATCAATTATCTGGTGAGCAGTTTATGGAGATGATGGCAAACGCCAAAGAATTACCGAAGACTAGCCAACCGCCAATTGGCGAATTCGTCGCATTATATGATGAATTAGGTGCAGATGGCAGCGAGATTCTATCAATCCACATGACGCGAGCACTTAGCGGGACAGTAGATGCGGCACATCAAGCGAGTCAATTGACCAAAAGTAAAGTAACAGTTGTTGAGACAGATATGACAGACCAAGGATTGTCTTTTGCCGTTATTCGTGCGGCGCAAATGGCAAAAGAAGGGGCTTCTTTAGATGAAACGTATGCGGTAGTTCAAAATATTTTAAAGAACACGAAACTGTATATCGGCGTTTCAAATTTAGAAAATCTAGTCAAAGGTGGACGAATCAGCCGAGTGACTGGCTTGCTTTCTAGTTTTTTAAGTATTCGCGTTGTCATGGAATTAAAAGATTCTGAATTGATTCCAACCGTTAAAGGTCGAGGTGCTAAGACATATACGAAATTTTTTAAACAGTTCAAAGAGGAATTAATTGCTCTAGAACACGTCAAGCAAATCGGGATTTCTTATGCTGGAGAACATGCGCAAATGTTGGAATTCAAAGCTGAATTAGAGCAAATGTTTCCCGATATGCATATTCCGATCTTACACACGACACCGATTATTGCAACACACACGGGAAATGGTGCATTTGCGATGATGTACTATAGTGAATAATAGAAAAAACTACAAGGGTGTGACGTGCTCTTGTGGTTTTTTCTTTCAAATCCAAGGGGTGAATAGATGAAGAAACTTTCGCAATTTAGTTTGATTATCGGATTGATCTTGATCATAGGACTGGCTACTTGGTTAGGGTTAAATGCGCTCATACCAAAAGAGTCGACCAAAGAAACGCCTGTCACACAAACAGCTAGTCAATCTTATAAGAAGTCAATCCAGTTTGTCGCAATCGGGGATTCATTGACAGAAGGAATTGGAGATCAAACTGATCAAGGTGGATATGTGTCGATTTTAGAAAAAGCATTAGAAGAACAATATAAAACCGTATCTTTTACCGCAACCAATGCCGGAGTCGCTGGACAAAGAAGTGATCAGATCTTAAATAGAATCAACAAAGATGACACATTACAAGCAAAAATCAAGTCTGCTGATTTTATTACGATGTCTTTTGGTGGCAATGATTTAATGAAAGTGATCCAACAAAATATCTTTTCATTATCTGTAAAAAAAGTGAAAACACAACAAGCAAGTTATCAAGAGCATGTAACGGCACTACTTACGAAAATTCGGGAACTCAATGGGCAAGCACCAGTCTATATTATCGGTGTTTACAATCCTTTTTATTTGAATTTTTCAAATATTGAAGAGATGCAGACGATTGTCGATAATTGGAATGACGCAACACAAGAAACCATCAAAGAACAACGTAACATGTACTTTATCCCGATCAATGATTTGATCTACAAAGGAACAGAAGGTCAAACGTTACAAACCGATGAATCTGTCGAAAAGCAAACGACCAATAGTACCGCTTCAAGTAGCGTGTTACAAGATGTCGTCGAAAATAATGTCTTATCAGAATCAGATAAATTTCATCCTAATAAACTGGGCTATCAACTGATCGGTAAAGCATTGAAAACAGAGATTGTCGATACCCATTCAGAATGGCTACTAAAGGAGTGAGCAAAATGGAACCAAAAACAGATAAGCAAATATCTCATCAAAATAAAAAGCAACACAATTATTGGAAAATTGCTTTTTTAGTTTTGGTCGGACTGATCTTAGGAACAGGTGTATTTATCACAAGTCGGATACTTGACACGAAGCCATTTCCGGTGAAAGAGACACCAGCTATTGTTGAGCGGAATGGAACACCAGTCGTCAATATCTCGAGCAATAAAACACAAGTCAACGAATTGATCGATTTTTATTTAGCCGATTACCGTGAGAAAAGTGGATTGGATTATGAATTTGTGCTAAATGATCAAGCGATGCTAACAGGTGAATTTAAATTATTGGGAGTGCCGATCAATTTTTATTTATATTTCGATCCCTATGTAATGGAAGATGGCAATGTGCAATTAAAAGCTAAATCACTTTCAATCGGAACATTAGGAGTGCCGATCAGTGAAGTGATGAAGCTGATCAAACGCAGTTATGAATTACCAGAATGGATCGAAATCGATGCCAAAGAAAAAACGGTCATGATCCGTTTAGATCAATTTAGAATGCAAAATGGATTGTTTATTAAAGCAGAAAAGATTGATCTAGTTGACGATGTGATCCAAGCTAGTTTATACTTACCGGCATCAACTAAAGAATAGGAGTGAAGTGTGTGGAACGCGCAATATTTGCAGGAGGGTGTTTTTGGTGTATGGTTCAGCCTTTTGACGAACAAGCTGGAATTCATTCCGTCGTCTCTGGCTATACTGGAGGACATGTTAAAAACCCAACGTACGAACAAGTGAAACAACATACAACAGGTCACACAGAAGCTGTTGAGATCATCTTTGATCCAGCTGTGATTTCTTATGAAGCATTATTAGAGGTTTATTGGCAACAAACTGACCCCACGGATGCATTTGGTCAATTTGAAGACCGAGGTGATAATTATCGTCCTGTGATTTTTTATGTTACGGATGAACAACGCATCACCGCAGAAAAGAGTAAAGAACGCTTGGCAAATAGCCAACGCTTTACTGATCCGATCGTGACGACGGTCGAAGCGGCGCAAGATTTTTATCCGGCTGAAATCTATCATCAAGAGTATTATAAAAAAGATCCTGAAAACTTTGCACGCAATCATGCAAAACGGGCGCAATTTGTTGAGGAAAATTGGCGATGACAAGAAGTTTCTATCACTATGTTCTTACGCTACGTGGCGCCTTGACACATGATCCAGTGTCTTTATTTGCACAAGCAGTGAGTTTAGATGCTCAATTCCCTAAACAAAGTTGTGAATATGATGAGATTTCTTCATATTTAGAACTTGAAACAGACTATGTGTCAAGCATGCAGTTATTCGATGAAATTTGGGAGCTTTATGTGGCCCATAATAAGAAATAAGAGAAAAAGAGTATCCACTCTTTTTCTTTTTTTTTTCTCATGGTAGTATAAGGAAGATAGTGTAAAATGAGAACTGTTGGAGGCCGCTTTATGAAACAGAAAAAACCAATTTCTAAAAAGCTTTTCGTAGGTTCATTACTACTCACAGCCGTTGTATCTGGTGGTGTGGTGTTTAGTGTGGATCACTTTACAAACAATACCTTGATGCCAAATCAAGTAGCGAGTACAGATGAATTAGCTAAATTACATGCGCTTTATGATGTGTTAGAAGCAAATTACTATAAAAAAGTCGATACGGATAAATTAGTTGATGGTGCGTTAAAGGGAATGACGGAAGCTTTAGACGATCCGTATACGACATATCTTGAAAAACCTGAAGCCACCGAACTAAACCAATCTCTATCTGATAGCTTTGAAGGAATCGGTGCGACGTTGACTTTGATCGATGGTATTCCAAAAATCGCACAAGCGCCGATCAAAGATACACCAGCTGAAAAAGCCGGATTAAAAGCGGGAGATCAAATCTTAGCTGTAGATGATAAAGAGACGACGGATAAGACGTTAACAGAGATCGTAAATCAAGTTCGAGGAGAAAAAGGGACGGATGTAACGCTAACGTTAAAACGTGGTGACGATACATTTAAAGTCACACTAACGCGTGATAAGATTCCATTATACTCAGTGACATCAAGTATTGACGATAAACATCCTGAAATTGGTAAAATCGAAATTACAACCTTTGCAGAAAAAACGGCGACAGAATTGAAAGAAGCGATCGAATCCTTACGTAAGCAAGGTGCAACTGCTTTTGTAATCGATTTGCGCCAAAATCCTGGAGGGCTGTTAGATCAAGTAAGTAATATGGCAAGTATGTTCTTAAAAGATGGTCAAACCATCGTCCAATTAGAAGATCGTGATGGCACTATCCAAAAGACGGTTGCCTCTAAAGAATTAGATGGTGGATTCAAAGTAACAGAACCTACCGTTGTACTTGTCGATGGCGGCAGTGCCTCGGCTTCAGAGATTTTCGCAGGTGCTGTGAATGAATCGGCGAATATCCCGTTGATTGGAACAAAAACGTTTGGTAAAGGAACTGTGCAAACGATCACAGAATATCAAGATGGTAGTGAAGTGAAATTAACGATCAAAAAATGGTTGACACCAAATAAAAATTGGATCCATGAAAAAGGGATCACACCAACAATCGAAGTCGACTATCCAGTATTTGTTTACGCCACACCATTGCCAACAGATCAAGAATTATCGCTAGGAGTCAGTGCGACAGCTGTGAAAAGTCTAAATACGTATTTAAGTGGTCTAGGGTATGGCGATCTTTCTGGGGAACAATTCACAGATGCCACAAAAACAGCTGTTGAACAATTTCAACAAGACCAAGGATTGAGTGTGACTGGTATTGTCGATGCACAGACGGTTAAAAAAATTCAAGAAGCAGCGGCGACCTTATTAAAAGAAAAAGACGCGATGTATGAACGGGCGCTTGTGGAGCTGAAAAAATAGGAGCCGATAAACATGAAGAAACGATTGCTTCTCGAGTATTTTTGGCTAGCCTGTAAGTATAGTGTCGTAGTGGCATTTATTGCACTGATTGTTCGAGGGTTTTTATTTCTACCGATCCCAGTCGAAGGAAATTCAATGAATACAACGTTAAAACAAAATGACTGGGTATTGGTTGAAAAATTTACAAAAATCAAGCGTTTTGATATCGTTATCTTTCAGTTAGCTGATGGGAATACGTATATCAAACGGGTGATTGGACTGCCAGGTGAAACAGTCAGTTACAAAGAAGATCAATTATATATCGATGGCAAAAAAATGGCAGAACCTTATCTAGCCGAAAATAAAGCAAAAGATCAGAATCAAAATTCATATACAAACGATTTTTCATTAGAAGAATTGATGAATGTCGACAAACTAGGGAAAGATAGTTATTTTGTGATTGGAGACAATCGCCGAGTATCTAAAGATAGCCGATCATTTGGTGCAATCAGTGAAGACCAAATCATCGGTAAAGCCTTTTTTGTCTATTATCCAATTCGTGAGATGAAATGGATCCAATGAGTGTAAAGTGAGAGGAATTAAACGATGACAATCCAATGGTTTCCCGGCCACATGGCCAAAGCAAGACGTGAAGTGACAGAAAAATTAAAATTTGTCGATATGGTATTCGAATTGGTCGATGCACGCTTACCGCTATCTTCACGCAATCCGATGTTAGACCAAATCGTTCAACAAAAACCGCGAATGATTTTATTAAATAAAGCAGATTTAGCAGATGAAGTCCAAACAAAACAGTGGATTCACTATTTTAAAGCACAAGGATTCTATGCTTTAGCCATTAATTCCAAAGAAAACACTAGTGTTAAAGCGATTATGGCAACGGCAAAAAAAGTATTAGCAGAAAAACGCGAACGTGATCAAGCTCGCGGTATCCAGTCAAGAGCGATTCGTGCGATGGTCATTGGGATCCCAAATGTCGGAAAATCGACATTGATGAATCGTTTGATCGGAAAAAAAATCGCGCAAACAGGAAATAAACCAGGTGTAACGAAAGGTCAACAATGGCTACGTGTAGCCAATGAACTGGAGCTTTTGGACACTCCAGGAATCTTATGGCCGAAATTTGAAGATGAATTGATCGGTAAAAAATTGGCATTAAGTGGAGCAATCAAAGACCAACTTTTGCACTTAGATGATATCGCGTTATATGGAATCGACTTTTTTGTCCGGTATTATCCGAATCGTTTGAGCGCACGGTATAAATTTGCTCAAGAAATGGAACAAGGGCCAGCTCCTGAGTTACTGATGGAAATTACAAAAAAATTAGGTTTTAGAGACGATTATGAGCGAGCAAGTGAACGGATCTTACTTGATATTCGCCAAGAACGCTTAGGTCGCTTCACGTTAGACCGTGTCGATGAAATTGAGGAAGAACTAGATGCAATCGATTAAAGACATTAAAGCGTATCTAAAAACAGTCGACCGGTTATCCGAACAAGAAACCAGTCAATTCAAAGCAGATCCGCGTAAAGGTGTACAACAAGCATTTTTACAGTATCACAAACGCCAAGAACAGCATATGCAATTAGTTCAAAAATGCATCGAAATGTCTGTTTTTGAACAAGAAGCGCGTCAAAAGGGCGCCCAGTATATTGCAGGTATCGATGAAGTCGGTCGCGGCCCATTGGCTGGACCCGTTGTTGCTGCAGCAGTGATTTTGCCTGAAAACCATGGGATTATAGGACTTGACGACTCAAAAAAATTGAGTGAAGCCAAGCGTTTGGCGTTATATGAACAAATCCAAGCTTGTGCCTTAGCGATTGGTGTCGGTGAAGTATCGCCTAAAGTCATTGATGAAATCAACATCTATGAGGCGAGTAAACGGGCGATGTATGCGGCGATTGAACAATTAACGCTTACACCAGACTATTTATTGATCGATGCGATGAAACTAGATGTAGCGATTCCGCAAGAAAAAATTATCAAAGGCGATGCGCGTTCCGTCTCGATTGCTGCAGCGAGTATCGTCGCTAAAACGATTCGTGATCAAAAAATGTCAGACTACAGCCAATGCTATCCTGAATATGATTTTGAGCACAATGCGGGCTATGGTACAGCGAAACATTTAACGGCTTTAGAAACTTATGGCATTACGCCGATTCACCGTAAAACATTTGCACCAGTAAAAAAATATTGTTAATTGAATCCCTTTTGACGTAAGTAGTAGTAACGACTTTACGGAAAAGAGGGATTTTTTTGCTAAAATTTAAACAATTCACTACTTATGATCAACTATTATTGCGTTTGACATATTGTGAAGGGATCGGAATTATTGGAAAAGGTAAAATTTTGAAACAGCTTGTTCAACAAAAAGCAGTGAATTACTCAGCTAATCAGCTCAGCCATATAGCGCAGTTAAATCGTACGAAGCACCAATTTATAGAAAGTTTTACGCGTTTGACAGATGAAGCATTAGAGTTAAAAATCCTCGATCAACAATGGATCACCTATTTTGATCCTCGTTATCCTAAACAATTAAAAGAAATCCATAATGCACCTTGTGTGTTATTTTATAAAGGGGATATCGAGTTGTTGAACACAACGAAATGTCTAGGGGTTGTCGGAGCTAGAGAAGCGACGACATATGCATATCGTGTCGTACAACAAATGATTCCAGCAGTAGTTGAATCAAATATCATCACCATTAGTGGCTTAGCAAAAGGAGTCGACTGTGCTGCGCATTATCAAACTCTAACAAAAGGTGGAAAGACTATCGGTGTAGTCGCTTGTGGTTTAGATTATTGTTATCCTAAGGAAGCTGTTTCGTTATTTAACGAGATGTGTCAGACACATTTAGTCCTTAGTGAACATCCAAAAGGAATTCGACCAAAGCCTTATTTTTTCCCGATGCGCAATCGAATAATCGCAGGAATTGCCGATGCTCTTTGTGTCATTGAAGCAAAACAAAGAAGTGGAGCACTGATTACTGCACAATTAGCTTTAGAGTATGGAAAAGATGTATTCGCTGTACCAGGCGATATTTTATCGGGTCAGTCACATGGGTGCCATGAGTTGATTTTAGATGGTGCGATCTGCACGACAAGTGGACAACAAATTGTTACAGAAGCTCACTTTTATCGTTAAAATTTAGAAAAATCATGAAAAAAATTTGCTCACTTCTTGACAAATAAATTTCTACTCGATATGATTAGCTACGATTTGGAACACAAAAAAGTACCTATTATATAGTAGAAACTTTTAGGAAGGAGCCATTTTTATGGCCTATAAATATTTAGTTATTGTAGAATCACCAGCAAAAGCAAAAACGATTGAGAAATACTTAGGAAGAAATTATAAAGTAGTAGCCAGTGTCGGCCATATTCGCGATTTACCTAAGAGTAAAATGGGAATCGATGTTGAAAACCAATATGAGCCTCATTATATTTCGATTCGCGGAAAAGGCGATGTGATCAAAGAGTTACGTAAAGCTGCAAAAAAAGCAGAAAAAGTCTTTTTAGCAAGTGACCCGGATAGAGAAGGAGAAGCGATTGCTTGGCATTTAGCCTATCTTCTTGGTCTTGATTTGACAGAAAAAAATCGTGTGGTTTTTAACGAAATCACAAAAGAAGCAGTCAAAGCTGCGTTTAAAGAACCACGTACGATCGATCTTGATCGTGTAGATGCACAACAAGCAAGACGGATCTTAGATCGCTTAGTAGGGTATTCACTAAGTCCGATTCTATGGCGAAAAGTGAAAAAAGGATTGAGTGCTGGGCGCGTCCAGTCGGTAGCTTTAAAAATCATTATTGATCGAGAAAAAGAGATTCGCCAGTTCAAACCTGAAGAATATTGGACGATTGAAGGCAATTTTTTAAAAGCACGTAAAAAATTCAAAGCCAATTTTTGGGGGATCGCAGGTAAAAAGCAAAAACTAGCCGATCAAGCAGCTGTTGAAGCGGTAACGAGTCGTTTGACTGAACGTGAATTTGAAGTGAAAAAAGTGGAAAAAAACGAACGCAAACGCAATCCCGCTGCGCCGTTTACGACAAGTAGCATGCAACAAGAGGCAGCTCGTAAATTAAATTTTAGAACACGAAAAACGATGATGGTCGCACAACAATTGTATGAAGGAATCTCTCTTGGAAAACAAGGGACAGTTGGATTGATTACGTATATGCGTACGGATTCAAAACGGATCGCTGATTCTGCAAAAGCTGAAGTGACGGGATTTATTGAAGAGACATATGGAGCAGAATACGCAGCGCATTCAACTAGAAAATTAGCCAATGCACAAGGCTCACAAGATGCCCATGAAGCGATTCGTCCGACAAGTAGCTTGCGTACACCACAGTCGTTAGAAAAATATTTAGATAAAGATCAAATGAAGTTATATAGTTTGATTTGGTCACGTCTAGTTGCTAGTCAAATGAAACCGGCTATATTGGATACGATGAAAGTTACGTTGGAGCAAAATGACGTGATGTTCATTGCGAATGGTTCTAAAGTCAAGTTTCAAGGATTCATGAAAGTCTATATCGAAGGTCGTGATGATGGGAAAGAAGATAAAGAAAACATCTTACCAGATCTAGAAGTTGGGGATCTTGTCAAATCAGTCGATATCGAACCTAAACAACATTTCACACAACCACCAGCGCGTTTTAGTGAAGCGACATTGATTCGTACGTTAGAAGAAAATGGGGTAGGACGTCCGTCGACCTATGCGCCAACACTAGAAACGATTCAACGACGTTATTATGTTAAGTTGGTACAAAAACGTTTTGAGCCGACTGAATTAGGAGAAATCGTCAATAATTTAGTGGAAGAATTCTTCCCACAAATCGTAGATGTCCGTTTTACAGCCGAAATGGAAGAAAATCTCGATCATGTTGAAGAAGGAAAAGAAGAATGGGTCAATATCGTTGATCGTTTCTATCGTCCATTTGAAAAAGAATTGACAGAAGCAGAAGAAAAAATCGAGAAAATCCAAATCAAAGATGAACCAGCAGGCTTTGATTGTGAATTATGCGGTCATCCGATGGTGATCAAGTTAGGGAAATATGGAAAGTTCTATGCATGTAGCAATTTTCCAGACTGTCGTAATACCAAACCGATTGTCAAAGAAATCGGTGTGCCATGTCCTGTATGTCATGAAGGACAAGTCGTTGAACGTAAATCGAAAAAAAATCGTATTTTTTATGGTTGTACGAACTATCCAACGTGTGAATTTACTTCTTGGGATAAACCAGTTGGACGTGATTGTCCAAAATGTACGCATTATTTAGTAGAGAAAAAAGTCAAAGGTGGCAAACAAGTGGTGTGTCCGACTGGCGATTATGAAGAAGATGTACAAAAATAATTTGATGAACAAAGGGGAAACAGTATGAAAACAGTAAATGTCATCGGTGCAGGTCTAGCTGGAAGCGAGGCAGCTTGGCAAGTCGCAAAAGCGGGGGTACCGGTTCGCTTATATGAAATGCGTCCAAAAAAATCAACAGAAGCTCACCATACAGCAAATTTTGCTGAACTGGTGTGTTCCAACTCGTTACGTGGAAATAACCTAACCAATGCTGTAGGTGTGTTAAAAGAAGAGATGCGTCGTTTGGATTCAGTGATCATCACGTCTGCTGATCAAACGGCTGTCCCAGCCGGTGGCGCGTTGGCAGTTGATCGCGATACTTTTTCAGAATTGATCACAAAACGTGTAAAAGAACATCCTTTAGTGACTGTAGTAGAAGAAGAGATCACCGAAATTCCAGAAGGGATCACGATCGTGGCTACTGGTCCGCTAACTTCAGCACCACTAGCCCAAGCGATTAAAGCATTCAATGGATCAGATGGGTTTTACTTTTATGATGCGGCTGCTCCGATTATCGATAAAAACACCATCGATATGGATAAAGTATATTTGAAATCACGTTATAATAAAGGAGAAGCGGCTTATTTAAATTGTCCGATGACAAAAGAAGAATTTGAAGCATTTCGTGAAGCACTTGTGAATGCTGAAGTCGCACCATTGAAAGATTTCGAAGAAGAAAAATACTTTGAAGGCTGTATGCCAATCGAAGTGATGGCAACTCGTGGTCCTAAAACGATGTTGTTTGGACCAATGAAACCAGTTGGATTAGAAGATCCTAAAACAGGGAAACGTCCATATGCAGTCATTCAATTGCGCCAAGACAATGCCGTGGCTTCACTGTATAATATCGTTGGATTCCAAACGCATTTGAAATGGGGCGAACAAAAACGCGTATTTCAAATGATCCCAGGACTTGAAAACGCTGAAATCGTACGTTATGGTGTCATGCATCGCAATAGTTTTATGAATTCACCAGAATTATTACACCAAACGTATCAATCTAAAAAACGTGAAGACTTGTTTTTTGCAGGCCAAATGACTGGTGTTGAAGGGTATGTTGAGAGTGCAGCAAGTGGGTTAGTTGCTGGGATCAATGCGGCGAAATTAGCGAAAGAAGAAGAATTAGTCGTCTTTCCACAAGAAACGGCAATCGGATCGATGGCCTACTACATTACCCATGCCTCAGGAAAACATTTCCAACCGATGAATGCAAACTTCGGACTGTTCCCAGAATTACCTGAACGTATTCGCGACAAAAAAACGCGTTATGAAACATTAGCAAATCGCGCGTTGGATGCTTTAGCACAAATGGATCAGGTTTTAGTAGAAAAATAAGTTGTACTAGACGATCGCGTCACGCGATCGTCTGTTTTTTTAGAAAATTATTGTAAGCGTTCAAAAATTAAGATATGATGAAAAGAGAAGAGGTGAAACGCATGATAAATCAAAGTATACAAGCGATTCAAGAAGCCCCACTTGTATTAAAAATTTTAATGTTGTTACTCGTTATTCTTCTCGCCTATCTTTTATTAAGTGTATGTTTTGCACCTGGGATGTATCTATACAATAAACTCACAGATAAAAATCAATCCAATGTTGATGAAGAAAAAACCTATTATCTAGGTGAGATCACACTTAAAATCCAAGGGAAAGGATATGGCGAAGTGTTAGATACTGAGCACCAAAGTTTATATCCAGCACGCTTATTTCAATTAGATGAACAAGAAGCGGACATTTTATACTCGGTCGGAACGAAAGTGTTGATCATTGAATTTGATCAAGAAGGAGTAGCGCGTGTTGTAAGAGCAAATCCAATTTTAGAAAGAGGGAATACATTATGATTATCGATTTATTGACGAACCCGATTGTTTGGCTAGTGGTAGTGATCATTGCGATCATCACGTTTTTAATGATTCGTTATCGCATCGGAAAACCCGATGAGGCCTTGATTGTAACAGGATCTTTTTTAGGAAAAGATGGGATCAAGATTCTAAAAAATAGCGGAACTTTCGTGATTCCAATTGTACAAAAAGCGCATACTTTGAGTCTTTTGACCCACAAATTAGAAATTGGCACACCTGAAGTATATACTGAACAAGGTGTGCCAATCAAAGCAAGCGCGACAGTGCTTGTAAAAATTGGCAATAGTGTGGATTCGATCAAGACGGCAGCCGAACAATATCTCGGTAAGTCTACAGAAGAGTTAGAAGATGAAGCACGCGAAGTCCTAGAAGGCCATCTACGTGCGATTTTAGGAACCATGACGGTTGAAGCAATCTATAAAAACCGTGATGATTTCGCTGAGCAAGTCCAACAAGTCGCATCGACAGATTTACGTAAAATGGGTCTGGAGATCGTTTCCTTTACGATCAAAGATGTAAGTGACCCGAATGGCTATTTAGATGCATTAGGTCGTCCCCAAATTGCAGAAGTGAAAAAAAATGCGGAAGTTGCAGAATCCAATGCATTAAGAGAAACCAGAATCAAACAAGCAAGTAATGAACAATTAGCCCAACAAGAAGAGATCCGTCGCCGCACAGAAATTGCAGAAGCCAATAAAGAAATGGCTTTAAAAGAAGCGCAATATAAACAAGAACGTGAAGTTGCGGATGCAAAAGCGGAACAAATCGCTGTTGTGGAAAAAATGAAAGTCAACTTGATTGAACAAGAAAAAAATATTGAGATCCAAGGCAAACAGGCCGAATTGACGGAAAAAGAACTGAATGCCACGCTACGTAAACAAGCCGAAGCAGAAAAATATGTTGTCGAACAACGTGCTTTAGCTGAAAAAGCCAAAGAAATTGCGTATGCCGAAGCAGAAGCCGAGAAAGTTCGTTTAGCCGCACAAGCAGAAGCAGAAAAAGTGACGAAACTTGGGGAAGCCGAAGCGCAAAAAATTACCAAAGTAGGACAAGCGCAAGCGCAAACACAAGAACAAATGGCCTTAGCACTTCAAAAATTAAACGAAGCAGGAATTTTGATCGAGTTTATCAAAGTCTTGCCAGAAATTGCCAAAGAAGTAAACGCACCAATTAGCAATATCGACAAGATTGTCAGCTTTGGTCAAGGGGATGGTGTGCATGAAATGGGACAAGCCGGCCTTGCACGTACATTTGAAACCATCAAAGAAACGACCGGTTTAGATTTGATCACATTAATCAATGACTCAACGGCTACGACAAAAGGAAATCGTGAGTTAGTGGAAGCCGTTCAAACAGTAAACTCATCGCATCAAGAAGTCTCCAAGGAATGATCAAAGATGGCTGTGGCAGAACGCTGTCACAGTCTTTTTTTGAAGATTTTAGTAAACTCTAACATCACAACTTTTCAATTGAAAGAAAGAGTGATACACTAACAAGCGATAAACTAAATTTGTGAAAAGAAAGTGAAAATTGGAGTTGTCCTATATGTATACGTTTATGAAATTAACACCCGAAGAATTTCAAGCGCATCAAGCGCAATTTACGCAAGCAAATTTTTTACAAACAATCGAAATGAAACAAGTACAAGAACAAAATGGCTGGTACGGTGAATTTGTAGGGCTAAAAGATGATCAAGGTGCAATCGTAGCGTCTTCTTTATTGACGCATACGAAACTAGGCTTTGGTCAACTCTATCTGATCAATGGTGGAATGATGGTCAATGAAGACGATCAGACTTGTTTGGCAACTTTTTTAGCCGAATTAACTACTTATACAAAGAAGAATCAAGGACTTACACTAACGATCGCGCCGAATCAAGCAAAACGTTGGTTAACGACCCAAGGTGAAGTGTTAAAAGAAGCGCCAGTCGATTATGACAAGACCTATCTACAACAAGGGTTTACGATCGATGCGATGGATTCAGATGCTTATATTAGCTATGGTAAGCCTTTTTTTATTAAAGACCTATCCGATCTCACACTCGACACGTTACGCTCGTCGTACACTAAATCCGCCCAGTATAGTGTGAAAAAAACAAAAGATTATGGGATCGTCTTACGTGAATTGTCTTATGAAGAGCTACCGAAGTTTAAAAAATTAACCGAAGAAACCAGCGAGCGCCGTGGCTTTTCAGATAAAAGTTTAGCGTATTACCAAGCCTTTTTTAACGCCTTTGGTCAAAAAGCAAAATTTGTTGTTGCGGAGATCAATTTTGAAACTTACAAAGAGAACTTGGTGCATCGTGCTAAAGAAATCCAAAGTACCTTAGATGAGATCAATGACTTTTTAACCATCAATCCTAAAAGTCGGAAAAAAAATAACCAAAAACGTGAATTTGAAGATGAACTACGTACAGTTCAGGTACGAATTGAAGAAGCAGAGGCTTTTTCTAAAGAAGAACCTGGTGAAGTCATCTTAGCTGGTGCATTATTTGCAATCGAATCCACAGAGGTTGTCTACTTATTTAGTGGCACGTATGAAAAATATAAAAAATTCTATGCACCTTATTTGATTCAAGACTATATGATGCAAGAAGCAATCGCTCGTCAGATCCCACGTTACAATTTTTATGGGATCGAAGGGGTCTATGATGGTTCTGATGGTGTATTGAAATTTAAAGATGCGTTCAATGGACAAGTCGAAGAACGTTTTGGCGTCTATACAAAAGTCGTTTCACCAATGAAGTATCAAGCCTATCGAATGCTAAAAGGGATATTAAATCGCATTCGTCATTAATCAAACCGTATGGATGGCTATAGCTGTTCATACGGTTTTTTCTTAAGAAAAAATGAGAGGTTCGTTCGTAAATTTTCAGAATTGTAAAGGATTTTTGAACAATTTGTTAAATTCTGACAATTTATTTGTTTTTTTCAAAAGACTGTGCTAAATTTTAATCATCGTTTGGAATGTAAGTGTAACCAAACGTGATGGAATCAAGAAATGAGGCAAGTAGATGGATCAAGATTGGTTTGGACGATTTTGTCGTTATTTGACGGTCGAACGAGGCTATTCAGAAAAAACGACAGCTGCATATACCGAAGACTTTTTACAATTTCAAGTTTTTTTACAAGAAATTACTTGTGTCGACTATACAAAAGTTGACTATCGCGATGTGCGATTGTATTTGAGCCGTTTGAGTGAACATGGCTACAGCCGTAATAGTATCGGCCGAAAAATTGCCAGTTTGCGTTCATTTTATCAGTACCTATTGCGCCAAGAAGTGATCACAGAAAATCCGTTCACCTATGTCCAATTAAAAAAGAAGCAGCCGAAACTGCCGCGTTTTTTTTATGAAGATGAGGTACAGGAGCTATTTGATAGCATCACAGGTTCAACGCCATTAGATCAACGTAATCGTGCATTACTAGAAGTTTTATATGGTTGTGGCTTACGTGTGAGTGAATGTGCGACGCTTGCGGTACACCAAATCGATTTTCAGATGCAAGTCTTGAAAGTGATCGGAAAAGGTCATAAAGAGCGGATCGTTCCATTTAATGATCATACCAAACTCGCGATGCAAACGTATTTGAATCAAGGTCGGATCGCGCTATGTGAAAAAAGTCGCACTGTCCATGACACGTTTTTTGTAAATCATCGTGGTCAAGCACTGACTACAGCTGGCGTGGATTATATCTTGACACAGTTATTAAAAAAAAGTCACTTAGATAGTGAAATCCATCCACATAAATTGCGGCATACGTTTGCCACTCACTTATTAAATAATGGTGCGGATATGCGTACTGTCCAAGAGCTTTTAGGCCATAGTAATTTATCGACTACACAAATCTATGCACATGTGACCAAAGAGACGTTACAACAAAATTATCGTCAATTTCATCCACGTGCCAAATAAAAGGAGTATCAATTTATGAAATCAGAATTTCATTCAACAACGATCTGTGCCGTTGAAAAAGACGGAAAATTTGCAATGGCTGGAGACGGTCAAGTCACAATGGGCGAGCAAATCGTCATGAAAGGTACTGCCAGAAAAGTCCGTCGTATCTATAACAATCAAGTGGTAGTAGGATTTGCTGGAAGCGTGGCAGATGCCTTCACATTGGAAGAAAAATTTGAAGGAAAACTAAATGAATATAACGGAAACTTGCAACGTGCAGCAGTTGAACTGGCACAAGAATGGCGCACCCAACAAGCGATGCAAAAATTAGAAGCCATGTTGATCGTCATGAACGAAAAGGAAATGTTACTTGTTTCTGGAACGGGTGAAGTCATTGCTCCTGACGACGGGATTTTAGCGATCGGATCAGGTGGAAATTATGCATTGGCTGCAGCACGCGCAATGAAAGAATACGGTGGTGAGTTAAGCGCCACTGAGATTGCACGTAATGCTTTGAATATCGCAGCGGATATCTGCGTCTTTACCAACCATAATATTATAGTAGAGGAATTTTAACATGATGAATCAAGCCAAATCACCAAAAGAAATCGTCAAAGATTTAGATGAATATATCATTGGTCAACACCAAGCGAAAAAATCTGTAGCGGTAGCATTACGCAACCGTTACCGCCGTTTGCAACTAGATGAACAAATGCAACATGACGTGACACCGAAAAATATTTTAATGATCGGACCAACTGGTGTTGGTAAGACTGAAATCGCACGTCGATTAGCAAAAATCGTCTCTGCACCTTTTGTAAAAGTCGAAGCGACGAAATTCACAGAAGTTGGATACGTTGGTCGTGACGTAGAATCTATGGTCCGTGATTTAGTCGAACACGCGATCCAGTTAGTGAAAAAAGAACAATATGATAGTGTCTACGCGCAAGCTTCAAAAAAAGCGAACCGTCGTTTAGTCAAAGCATTAGTGCCTGGAATCAAAAAAGAACAAAAACAGACTAGTTCAAATCCTTACGAACAAATGATGAGCATGTTCAATGCAACTCAGCAAACAGAAGAACCAAAAGAAGAATTGACCGATGAAATTCGCTCGAATCGTCAAGCGATCTTTGAACAACTAGAACGTGGCGTGTTAGATGATCGCGAAGTGACGATCAAAATCGAAGAACCAAAAGTACAAGCTCCAGCAATGAACAATGGATTAGAGCAAATGGGGATTGATTTAAATGAAACGTTAGGTGCGCTAAAACCAAGCAAAAAAATCGAACGGACACTTAGCGTAAAAGAAGCACGCGAATTATTGATCCAAGAAGAATCAGCAAAATTAGTCAATGATGCGGATATCCATAGTGCGGCGATTAAATTAGCGCAATCAAGTGGAATTATTTTTATCGATGAGATCGATAAAATCACTTCAAAATCACAAAGCAATTCTGGTGAAGTTTCGCGTGAAGGCGTGCAACGAGATATCTTGCCGATTGTGGAAGGGTCACAAGTCAGTACGAAATATGGCGTGATCAATACTGATCATATTTTATTTGTGGCATCGGGAGCATTTCATTTATCAAAACCAAGCGATTTGATTCCCGAATTACAAGGTCGTTTTCCAATTCGTGTGGAGCTAGATGATTTGACGACAGAGGATTTTGTCAAAATTTTGACTGAACCAAACAATGCACTGATCAAACAATACGTGGCCTTGTTAGCAACAGAAGACGTAGCGGTTACCTTTACGTTAGAAGCAATTGAACGGATCGCTCACATTGCCTATCAAGTCAATCAAGAGACAGACAATATCGGTGCACGTCGCTTGCATACGATTTTAGAAAAACTTTTAGAAGATCTATTGTTTGAAGCTTCAGATATGCAAATGGCCGAAATTACGATCACTGAAGCCTATGTAAATGAAAAACTAAATGATATTGCACAAGATGAAGATCTAAGCCGTTATATTTTATAGGCGAGAGGGGAAAACCATGGAAAGACTGTTAGATAAAACACGTCGTATCAACGAATTATTGCAACAAAAAAATACATTTCGGGTACATGCGGATTTACCTTATAACCAAATGGCGCAAAGTCTAGGTTCGATCTTAGATAGCAATACGTATATTATCAGTAGTGATGGTACCTTGTTAGGGTTTACAGAACAGCACGATTTTAATAATGATCGAGTGAAAAATATGCTAGTAGAAAAACAATTTCCCGACAATTACACAGATATGGTGGATCGGTTGATGCAAACAGAATCGAATATTCCAATTAGCAGTGATATGACGGCTTTTCCGATTGAAAGCCGTGAATTGTATCCTAATGGATTGACGACAGTCGTACCTATTTTTGGCGCTGGTGAACGTTTGGGAACGATTATTTTATCTCGTGTGGAAACGACGTTTAACGAAGAAGATTTGGTTCTAGCAGAATACAGTGCCACAGTAGTAGGGATGCAATTTTTATACCAACAATCACGTTCGATCGAAGAAGAGATCCGCAGTGCAACATCTGTACAAATGGCGATCAGTACGTTGTCGTACAGTGAATTAAAAGCAGTTCAAGCCATTTTTGATGAACTAGATGGTGATGAAGGCCGTTTGACGGCTTCTAGTATTGCAGATGAAATCGGCATTACCCGTTCGGTGATTGTCAATGCCTTGCGTAAATTAGAATCTGCAGGTATTATCGAGTCTCGTTCGCTGGGCATGAAGGGAACCTATTTGAAAGTGCTCAATCCACGCTTCAAAGAAGAATTAGCTCGTTCGTAATTGGAGGGATAATAAATGAAGGTAATGTTAGAAAATGCACAATACCAAGTAACGATTGAGACATTAGGTGCAGAGATTCAACAATTTTTTGATAAACTTAATGCAATCGAGTATATGTGGCAAGCGGATCCTAAACATTGGAAACGCCACGCTCCTGTATTGTTTCCAATCGTAGGGACATTAAAAAATAATCAGTATCAAGTAGCACAAAAAACGTACACTCTACCGCGCCATGGATTTGCACGTGATCAAGAGTTTGAGTTGGTCGAACAGACCAACTCAACTGCTCGTTTTCGCTTAGTAGATACAAACGAGACGCGCGCAGTCTATCCTTTTGGGTTTTGTTTAGAGATCTTGTATACGCTAACGAACAATGCACTAGAAGTACGCTACCAAGTCAGTAATCCAGACGAAGCGCCACTATATTTTTCAATTGGGGGCCATCCAGCTTTTAATGTTCCACTAGAACCTGGCTTGTCGTTTGAAGATTATTATTTGGTCTCAGAACCCTTAAAATCACGGACATTTTTGCCGCTTAAACACGATTTGATTGATCTTGAACATAAAACACTGGGCCAAACCAATACGGCAATTGATTTGACCCACGGATTGTTCAAAGAGGATGCATTGATTTTTGAAACCAAAGGAAAAACAGCTTTTTCGATTTGTTCAGATAGATCCAAACATGGTGTGACGTTATCCTACAAAGACTTTCTATACTTTGGGGTTTGGTCGACGGCACCTGTTGCCTCTAATTTTGTCTGTTTGGAGCCTTGGGCAGGAATCGCTGATGTTATAGATGCGACAGGTGAGTTTACGCAAAAATTAGGTATCGAGCGTTTAGATGCACATGAAGTATTTGATGCAGCATATACGATCACTGTATTTTAAAAAAGCTTTTCACTCAATTAATCGTTTTAATTGAGTGAAAAGCTTATTTTGATTGTTTACGAAGACCAAAGCCGATACGACTTTCAGTTCCTGCTTTGATTCGGGCAATATTGGCCTTATGGCGATAAAAAATAAAGATAGTTACGCCACAAGCTATCAACGTTAAAAGCCAATTGAATGTAGGCAAAATCGGTGTGTGCAATAAAGGCAAAAGGATCGTGGACAAGGTAATCAGTACCGCAGCTAGCATGCTTGTCAAACTCACCATACTCGTACAATATAAACAGACCAGAAAAATAACCGTTGAATATGTAAAAAAGAGTGGATTGTACGCCAAGATCATCCCAGCGCTTGTTGCGACCGCTTTGCCACCTTTAAATTTCGCAAAGATCGGAAACGTATGCCCTAAAATAGCACATACACCAAACCATAACGGATTGACGGTATGAATATCAAAAAAACTTGGAAGTAACGTGGCAAGCGTTCCTTTTAAAATATCCATAAACAAGACTACTGTTCCGGCGATTGGACCTAACACACGAAACGTATTGGTCGTTCCCATATTGCCGCTGCCGAATTTTCGAATGTCTTTGTGGAAAAATAGTTGGCCGATCCAAACTCCTGAAGGAATCGAACCTAAAAGATATGCACCTATGAATAAAAGAATAATTGTCATAATATCCCACTTTCTTATTAACCTAGCAGAATTTTATCATGAAATCATCACAACAACAATTGTTCATAAAATTTTTCATCAAATCATAAGTATCGTATCGAAATCCTAAAAAAAAGTATTTTGCCACTTTTCTTTTTTGAGATTTTCCTATAGAGTATGAGAAGTATTGTTTTACATTTTAGAAAATTACATAAAGGAGAGTTCAATTTGGTAAATAAATCCAATGAATATAATGATGCGTCCATCCAAGTCCTTGAAGGATTGGAGGCCGTTAGAAAACGTCCAGGGATGTATATTGGATCAACCGATCATCGAGGGTTGCACCATTTAGTCTATGAAATTGTCGACAATGCAGTAGACGAAGCGCTCTCAGGATATGGTCAAGAGATTCGAGTTACGATCCACCACGATCAAAGTATTAGTATCCAAGATTTTGGACGGGGGATGCCGGTTGGGATGCATGCTTCTGGGATTCCTACCGTTCAAGTTATTTTTACAGTACTACATGCTGGAGGGAAATTCGGTCAAGGTGGCTATAAAACATCTGGTGGGTTACATGGGGTTGGAGCGAGTGTTGTTAATGCGCTGTCTTCTTGGCTTACTGTGACGATCGTTCGTGATGGGATAAAATATCAAGAAACATTTATTGATGGTGGAAAACCTGAAGGAACGCTAGTTGAAATTGGCAAAACAAAGGAGCCAAATGGGACAACGGTCCATTTTTTACCTGATGCTTCAATCTTTAGTACGACAAAATTTTCATATGACACATTAGCAGAACGTTTGCGCGAATCGGCGTTTTTATTGCGTGATGTTAAAATCACTCTAACCGACGAACGAAAGGAAGAAACCATTCAAGAAGTATTTCATTATGAAGAAGGGATCAAAGAGTTCGTTGAGTATTTAAATGAAGAAAAAGATGCTTTGACACCAATCGTCTATTTTTCTGGTGAAAAAGAAGGCATCGAAGTCGAGGTCTCCTTTCAATATAATGATGGTTTTTCAGAAACGATTCTATCTTTCGTAAACAATGTTCGAACAAAAGATGGCGGAACACACGAAGCTGGTTTAAAAGCTTCCTTGACAAAATCGTTCAATGAATATGCGCGAAAAGCAGGTTTATTAAAAGAAAAAGATAAAAATCTAGAAGGAACTGATTTTCGTGAAGGTCTGGCAAGTGTGTTGTCGATTCGTGTTCCGGAACATTTGTTGCAATTTGAAGGACAAACAAAAGAAAAATTAGGGACACCTGCAGCACGTAATGCCGTGGATACCATCGTTGGGGATCAATTAGGTTTTTATTTACAAGAAAATAGCGAAATGAGCCAATCAATCGTCAGAAAAGCGATCAAAGCCCGTGAAGCCCGTGAAGCAGCCCGTAAAGCTCGTGAAGATAGTCGTAATGGGAAGAAAAAGAAAAAAGGGGAAGCGTTGCTTTCAGGTAAATTGACACCTGCACAATCAAAAAATCCCAAGAAAAATGAGTTGTACCTAGTCGAAGGAGATTCTGCTGGTGGTTCAGCCAAACAAGGTCGTGATCGTAAATTTCAAGCAATCTTACCGCTTCGTGGGAAAGTCATCAACACTGAAAAAGCAAAAATGCAAGATATTTTGAAAAATGAAGAAATCAATACGATGATCTATACGATCGGAGCAGGTGTTGGTCCGGAATTTGAGCTTGAAGATTGTAATTATGATAAAGTGATCATTATGACCGATGCGGATACGGATGGAGCCCATATCCAAGTGCTCTTGCTGACGTTCTTTTATCGTTACATGAAACCATTGATCGAAGCAGGACGGGTGTATATTGCGTTACCACCTTTGTATAAGATTTCAAAGGGAATCGGGAAAAAAGCACAGATCGCCTATGCTTGGACTGACGATGAGTTGGCGACACAAACGAAAAAAATGGGAAAAGGCTATATGATCCAGCGCTATAAAGGGCTAGGAGAGATGAATGCTGACCAATTATGGGAAACGACAATGGATCCTGAACATCGTACGCTGATTCGCGTGCGCATTGAAGACGCTGCACAAGCAGAACGTCGTGTCACAACGCTAATGGGTGATAAAGTCGAGCCACGTCGAAAATGGATCGAAGCGCATGTTCAGTTTACCTTAGAAGAAGAAGGTAGTATTTTAGAAACAACGGAAGAAAAAATTTCCGAAGCATAAGAATGAAGTTTAGTTGAAGAATAGGAGTTGATTTCTTGGAACACGATCAAAATATTCAGGAATTGACATTAGAAGAAGTAATGGGAGACCGCTTTGGTCGCTATTCAAAATATATTATCCAAGAACGAGCATTACCTGATATTCGTGATGGATTAAAACCGGTACAACGTCGTATTTTATTTGCGATGAATCAAGATGGCAATACACATGAAAAAAGCTTTCGTAAATCTGCTAAGTCTGTCGGAAATATCATGGGGAACTATCATCCACATGGTGACAGTAGTATTTATGAAGCGATGGTACGGATGAGTCAAGACTGGAAATTGCGTAATGTTTTGATTGAGATGCATGGAAACAATGGGAGTATGGATGGGGATCCACCAGCTGCGATGCGGTACACTGAAGCTCGTCTGTCTGAAGTTAGTGGAGAATTATTAAAAGATATCGAAAAAGAAACCGTTGATTTTGTATGGAATTTTGACGATACTGAAAAAGAACCAACTGTCTTGCCTGCCAAATTTCCGAATTTATTGGTCAATGGATCGACTGGAATCTCAGCAGGATATGCTACGGAGATTCCAACGCATAATTTAAGTGAGATTATTGATGGTACGATTCATTTGATTGATCACAAAGAAGCTAGTGTTGAAGAATTGATGCAATTTATTCCAGGACCTGATTTTCCAACAGGGGGTATTCTGCAAGGTAGCGATGAAATCAAAAAAGCGTACGAAACCGGTCGCGGGAAAGCGATTGTACGCTCAAAAACTGAGATTCAAGAGATCAAAGGTGGAAAATCGCAAATCGTGATCTCTGAGATTCCTTATGAAGTCAATAAAGCGACTTTAGTGAAGAAAATGGATGAAATTAGAATCAATAAAAAAGTAGATGGCATTGCAGAAGTGCGCGACGAAAGTGATCGTACTGGATTACAGATCGTTGTCGAACTAAAAAAAGAAGCCAATGCTCAAGGGATTTTAAATTATTTATTTAAAAATACCGATCTACAGATCAACTACAATTTCAATATGGTAGCCATCGACAATATGCGTCCGCAACAAGTAGGTCTCAAACGAATGTTGACTAGTTACATCGAACATCGTCAATCGGTGATCTTGAAACGTAGTCAATATGAATTACAAAAAGCGTTGGCTCGTCAGCATATTGTTGAAGGCTTGATCAAAGCGTTGTCGATTTTAGATCAAGTCATCGAAACGATTCGTCAAAGTAAAGACAAAAAAGATGCGAAAAATAATTTAGTGATGTTGCATGCTTTTACAAGCGAGCAAGCTGAAGCTATCGTAACGTTACAATTATATCGTCTAACCAATACCGATATCACGCAATTAAAAAAAGAAGCAGAAGAATTGGCGCTTACGATTGCTAAACTAGAAAAAATAATTCAACGTCCAGATGAATTATTTAAATTGATGAAGCAAGAATTACGTGAAGTCAAGAGAAAATACGGAACAAAACGTCTCACTACGATCGAAAAAGAAATCACTGAAATCACAATCGACACACAAGTTTTAGTAGCTCAAGAAGATGTGATGGTGACGATCACGCATGAAGGTTATATCAAACGCAGTAGCTTACGCTCTTATAGTGCTTCAAACGGTGAACCTACAGGTATGAAAGAAGGCGACTTTGTAGTATATCAACAACAAGCCAATACGTTGGACCATTTATTGTTGGTAACCAATAAAGGAAATGTCATTTATCGTCCGGTACATGAAATTCCTGAATTGCGTTTTAAAGAAGTCGGGGAGCATATTTCACAGATGTTGACTAATCTTGGGATCGATGAAACGATTTTCAAAGTATTTGCTTACCAAAAGCTTTCTAAGGACGCTACATTTGTGTTCTTTACGAAACAAGGATACACGAAACAAACTTGGCAAACTGAATTTGAACCATGGCGTACCTATAAAACGCGTTCGCAAGTAATGATGAAACTAAAAGATCCTGCTGACGAGTTAGTCGCTGTTTTTGAGACGGTACCTGAGAAGACAGATGTTTATTTAACAACACATCAAGCATTTGCTTTACGTTACCCGATAGCTGAAATCCCGATAGTAGGGGCTAAAGCTGCTGGAGTCAAAGCGGTCAACTTAAAAGCTGAAGATTATGTAGTCGGTGTGCTATTGATTGATCCGCTCGATCAAACGGCTATCACCTATATTACTCAACGTGGAGCGCTAAAACGAATGATTGCTCAAGAGATCCCAGTTACCGCCCGTGCTCAACGTGGCTTGATGATCTTTAGAGAATTGAAAAAACAAGCCCATCGTGTCATATCACTTTCTGAAGGGGAAGTTCAGTTGCAAATTGTCAATCAAAAAGGCGAACAACTGGAATTGTCGGTACTGCATTATCCGATTACTGATCGACAATCGAATGGCTCATTTGTACTAAATGAAAAAGACGGTGGCTTAGTGACGCAAGTCTATGTACAAGAAACCGAAGAACTGTTATAGTTTTTTAAAACACATCTCCAAACTGTATCAATACAGTTTGGAGATGTGTTTTACTTTTTCTTAAAATATAAGGATTTAATTCACAAAATAAACCTTTATATTTATTGAGTTTACGAACGTTTTTGTTACATACTTGATTTTATAGGATTTTAAAGGCTGAAAACACTTGCATAAAGATTGTGATGTGTTATACTATCTTTGTAAAGTTGTTGCAGTAGCAACGCAAAAGGAGGAACCGTAGATGACAATGGAAATGACCAATACAGAAACAACAAAAGCATGGGACGGATTTAAAGGTGGAGAATGGCAAGTTGAGGTCAACACACGTGACTTTATCCAAAAAAACTACACGGAATATCGTGGCGACGATCAATTTTTAGAACCAATCTCGCCAAGTACTGAAAAATTATGGAACAAATTACAAGAACTATTTGAAGTACAACATCAAAAAAATGGCGTGTACGATATGGACAATAACATTCCATCTACGCTAACTTCTCATGGTCCAGGCTACTTAATCAAAGAAGAAGAAAAAATCGTTGGTTTGCAAACAGATGTACCATTGAAACAAGCTTTCCAACCATTCGGTGGAATCAAAATGGCCAACAATGCCTTAACCGCTAATGGGTACGAAGTTGATCCTGAAATGACGAAAATCTTTACAGATTGGCGTAAAACGCATAATCAAGGAGTATTTGATGCCTACACTCCAGAAATGCGTTTAGCACGTAAAAATAAAATCATTACAGGTCTTCCTGATGCGTATGGTCGTGGTCGTATTATTGGGGACTATCGTCGTGTGGCTTTATACGGAATCGACTTCTTAATGGAACAAAAGAAAAAAGATCATGAAAATTGCGGCAATAAAGTAATGACCGATGATGTGATTCGTTTACGTGAAGAAATTTCAGAACAATACCGCGCATTAAATGACTTAAAAACAATGGCAGCATCTTATGGGTTTGACATTTCACGCCCAGCTGAAAATGCACAAGAAGCGATCCAATGGCTATACTTTGGTTATCTAGGTGCAATCAAATCACAAAATGGTGCAGCGATGTCAATCGGACGTATCTCAGCATTCTTAGATATTTATATTCAACGTGATTTAGATCGTGGGTTGATCACAGAATTTGAAGCACAAGAAATGATCGATCACTTGATCATGAAACTACGTATGGTGAAATTTGCCCGTACACCAGATTACAATCAATTGTTCTCAGGATATCCAATTTGGGCAACGTTATGTGTTGCAGGTATGGGAATCGATGGCCGTTCATTGGTCACTAAAAATGACTTCCGTATCTTACACACATTGACCAACATGGGACCATCACCAGAACCAAACTTAACTGTATTGTACTCTTCACACTTACCTGAAGGTTTCCGTACATTTGCAGCACGTATTGCTAAAGAAAGTTCATCGATCCAATTTGAAAACGATGATTTATTACGTGAAAAATGGGGTTCAGATGATTGCGCGATCGCATGTTGCGTATCGGCAACAGTTGTTGGAAAAGACATGCAATTCTTTGGTGCTCGTGCGAACTTAGCGAAAGCAGTATTGTATGCGATCAACGGTTGTGTTGATGAAAAAACGAAAATGCAAGTAGGACCAAAATATCGTCCATTAACTGGTGAAAATATTGACTTTGATGAATTTATGGAAAGCTTCAAACAGACATTAGATTGGTTAGCAGAATTGTATGTGAATACATTAAATGTGATCCATTACATGCATGATAAATATGCTTATGAAGCAGCGCAATTAGCATTGATGGACTCAGATTTAAAACGTACATTCGCTACAGGAATCGCAGGTATCTCTCATGCGACCGATAGTATTATGGCCATCAAACACGGGAATGTAAAAGTCATCCGTGATGAAGATGGATTAGCAGTAGACTATATTCCACAAAATGAATTCCCAACATACGGAAATGACAATGCAGAAGCCGATCAAATGGCAAACTGGATCTTGGATTACTTCATGACTCAGATCAAACGTCAACATACGTATCGTCATTCAACACCAACGACTTCTTTACTTACAATCACATCAAACGTGGTTTATGGTAAAGCCACTGGGAATACACCAGATGGACGTCGTGCGGGTCAACCATTAGCACCCGGTGCAAACCCAAGTTATCAAGATGGTAAATTCTTAGGTGAAAAATATGGGTTGTTGGCTTCATTAAACTCTACAGCACGTTTAGAATATTCACATGCTCTAGATGGTATTTCAAATACCCAAACAATCAACCCTAATGGATTAGGTAAAGATGATATGACACGTATCAACAACTTACGCAATGTTTTAGACGGCTACTTTGATAAAGGTGGTTACCATATCAACGTGAACGTCTTTACAAATGAATTGCTGTTAGATGCGCAAGCACATCCTGAAAAATATCCAAACTTAACGATTCGTGTTTCTGGTTATGCCGTGAAATTCCGCGATCTAACACCAGAACAACAAGCAGACGTAATCGCACGTACCTCTCACGACCGTCTATAATCATTACGCGACTAGCAAAAGAAAAGAGGAATTGCAATGGATCAGGCAATCAAGGGAAGTATACATTCAACAGAAAATTTTGGTACCGTTGACGGCCCAGGAGTTCGGTTTGTCATCTTCACACAAGGTTGCCGGATGCGTTGTCAATTTTGTCATAATCCGGATACTTGGAAGATCGGTGCGAAAACGGCAACAGAATACACCGCAGATGAGTTATTAGCAGAAGCATTGAAGTATCAAGCCTATTGGGGCGAAGATGGTGGGATCACGGTTAGTGGTGGCGAACCGCTATTACAAGTCGACTTTTTGATCGAATTGTTTAAAAAAGCCAAAGCAAAAGGAATCCATACGACATTAGATACGTGTGGCAAACCATTTACTAGAGAAGAGCCTTTCTTTAGTAAATTCAATGAACTGATGCAGTATACCGATTTGATTTTATTTGATATCAAACAAATCGATAACGAAGCCCATAAACAATTAACGACACAGTCAAATGAAAACATCTTAGATATGGCTCGTTATTTATCTGAAATCAACCAGCCTGTTTGGATCCGCCACGTATTGGTACCATTTCGTAGTGATTACGATGAGTTTTTGATTCGATTAAATGACTTTATTCAAGGTCTAAGTAATGTCGATAAAGTCGAAGTCTTGCCTTATCATACGATGGGAAAATTCAAATGGGATGAGTTAGGCTTGAAATATCCGTTAGAAGGCATTGAGCCACCGACAAACGATCGTGTTGAAAATGCGAAAGAACTATTACACGTTGCGGATTATACGGGGTATCAAACAAGATAAAGTAAAAGAGATAAGAAATTTGTTATTTTCTTATCTCTTTTTTTTTGCTATGATAGAAGCGGAAACTCAACTAAAGGAGCGAATCACATGTCAACTATTTTAGTCTTCGGACATCAAAATCCAGATACCGATGCAATTGGAGCTGCGATTGCATTTTCACATTTACAAAATGAGTTAGGTCAACAAACGGAGGCCGTAGCGCTAGGAACACCAAATGAAGAAACTCAATTTGCGTTAGATGCTTTTGGCCTAAGCGCACCACGCGTGATTGAAACAGCTGCTAATGAAACCGAACAAGTCATGTTAGTCGATCATAACGAATTCCAACAAAGTGTTGCCGATATCAAAGACGTAACGGTCCTAGCTGTAGTTGATCATCACCGTATCGCTAATTTTGAAACAGCAAATCCTTTGTATTACCGTGCTGAGCCTGTAGGTTGTACGAGTACGATTATTTTGAAATTGTTTAAAGAAAATCAAGTAACGATTCCAAAAGCGATTGCTGGGATCATGTTATCGGCAATTATTTCAGATACCTTATTATTAAAGTCACCAACTTGTACGAAAGAAGATATCGCTGCTGCAAAAGAATTGGCACAAATCGCTGAAGTGGACCTAGAGGCATACGGTTTAGATTTATTAAAAGCAGGAACGAACCTAGCGGACAAAACAGTATCTGTATTATTAGATCTAGATGCAAAAAGCTTCCCAATGAGTGATAAAACAGTTCGTGTTGCGCAAGTGAATACGGTAGCGATTCCTGAATTATTTGAACGTCAAGTAGAGCTTGAAAAAGAAATGGCTGTATTAAATGAAGAAAAAGGGTATGATCTTTTTGTTTTAGTCGTTACCGATATTTTAGAAAATAATTCTGAAATTTTAGTGGTTGGCGATCAAACAGCGCCAGTAGAAGAAGCCTTTGCGGTGAAATTGACGAATAATCGTGCATTTTTACCAGGGGTTGTTTCTCGTAAAAAACAAGTTGTACCTCAATTAACAGCAGCATTTCAATAAGATAAAAAGACGTTTTTAGAGTAATCTAAAAACGTCTTTTTTTGGAGGGAAAGAAATGAAATTAGGTTATGCGAATCTGACAACAAATGAACAACAAATCGTTACCGATCCATTTTACAAACAACTGGTGACGTATCTGCTAGAGCAAGAAACACCTCCGACATTAAGGCAGTTAAAAGAAGCCTTTCCTGCAAGTAAACTCGAAAAAAAATTAGAGCGATGTATCCGTGCGCAGTTGATCATTCGTGAAAATCGTCGTTATTTTACAACAATCACGTATGATGCGGTACAAAGTAATCAAACGACTGTAGACGACTGGGTCGCAAAACTTATGGCAAAACCAATCAAACCTGCTCAACTCTATACCTTAGCAAAAGATTTTCAGCAACAAAAATGGATAGGATTTTTACCTGAAACACTTGATTTTTGTTATCCAGCCACACTTGAAACGAGTCAATTGGGTATGGATGCATATAGCACACAACAAATGGCCAATACACTTCCGCATTATTTTCAAGCTATCGGCCAACAAGAGTCGCGTTTTTATCCGAAACTTATACAAACAATCGGTGATGTTGATCCGGAGTATTTTTTAGATCAAGTTCAAGTGATTTTAGAAAAAGTTGCACGACAACGTAAGATTCGTCCATCTATTTTTTTGACAGCATTGCACGAAACGAATCTGCTTACGCCTGAAGTGCCTTATGAAGTCAAAGCTTATCAAACTGATCACACTTATGTACAACTAGAAAATACGTATCACGCGTTACCTCCGATTGTGAAAGGACAAATCATAGCTAGTATTCTGAAAAAGACACAGATGGATCCATTTATTGTAATCGATATAAAACCAGAACAGCAAAAGCGATAGCGAGTAGGGAGGGTTTTATGTTAAGATAGCTCCATAGAGTATATTTGAGAAAGAAGTGAAGGCAATGGTAGATGTTTCAAATATTGAACGTAAATACACGCGTTTTCCCGCGTTTTCTGATTCCGATGGAGTGAAGTTGCAACGCAATGCGACAAGAAAACCGTTTACTTCAACTGAGCCCTGGATTTTAACTGAAAGTCAAACAACAAATACGACACCGTCTACGACATCAGCGGGAGTTGATTTTACAGAAAGTGAAACATTGCGTGCAAGAAGACGTACGACGTATATCCCTAAATCGGTCTCTAAACGCTATGGCCATAGTTTGGCGCAACAAGATGAATTGAAAAAGCATCGTGAACAATTACCAGATTACGGAAAAAAACCAGTAAGAGAAGAAACGAAAACAGGCAAAGTAAAATTGTTTGGAAACTACACGCGTGCGCCGCGTGTGTCGTCTCAACCAGTGAGCACAGTTGAAACAGCTGGACCCTCTGAAACGAAAGGCATGCAAGAACCAAGTGCTACTTTAGAACAACAGGCACATACTCCTTTTGTTCCGACATTTACACCTAAATCATTGATTCCTGATCAACCGAAGGAAGAGCTAGAAACGAAGGCTTTGCTTGCAGGCTTTCAAAAAACAGATGAGCATTATTTATTGTTTGAAGAGTCAAATGATTATGTGGAGAAAAAACCCGAAGAACCTAGTGTGAGACGTTTCAACAAACAAGAACCTGTTGCGATGACTAGAGGACAATACAAAGCGGCATTTAAAACGAAAGAAAAGAAAAAAGGCGTCTTGAATCGTGATTTATCTAACTTGATCGATCAAGGACAAACAGAACAAAATTCTGATCCGCATTTTGAATAGTGCACAAAAACAAACACCGGCTAAGAAATTTAGCCGGTGTTTATTTAGTTTTTCGTTAACATATGCACGTGCATCGCTGGAATGGAAATTTTTTCACCTAGAGTGGAATTATACGATACCATACCTAAAAACGTCCCATAAACAGTCACATTGTCTTCTTCAGCTACTGGAGTCGATACTTCGGATTTTTTAATCTCTAATAAGATCATTTTGTCATAATCGCCGTCAACAGCTAAACGATATTGGACTTTTTCGTCATCCTCAATGGTTTGGATCACTTCACCTGTTAATGTGATTTTTTGACCTTCATATTTTTTCGGTGTTTGCGTTAACTCTTCGTAGTTTGTTTTTGCATCATACGTGCTCTTATCTTCTTTTTGTGCATCTTCTTGTTCGGTCGCTAATTCAAGATCGTCTAGCCGAACGGTTTCTTTTAATTTATCTTCATTTTTCACTTGGTCTTCTTTAGACTGTTTTAGTTCTTGTGAAGATGTTGATGTAGTAGAAGGCGAAGCAGTTTCGTCGCTTGATTTAGTTGATGAAGTCATCCCGATGATCAATAAAATAATTCCGACCACGGTAATCGCGCCCGTTATAAGTTTTACGCTAGTTCCTTTTTTTTGTAAAAGTAGAAAGCCGATAATGCCAATGATGATTAAAATGATTCCACTAATTGTCATAAAAACTCCTCATTTCGTTTCGATTTTGTCTCTTTTTCATTACCTCAACATCATTATTTTAGCAAAGATTCCGTCAAATTTCCTTAAAAAAGTGAAAAAAAGCACAAAAATACTTAAATAAAAAAACCAGCCAAAAGTGACTGGTTGATGCGGACGATGGGACTCGAACCCACACGACCGAAGCCATACGCCCCTCAAGCGTACGCGTCTGCCAATTCCGCCACATCCGCAAATAGGGTACAAGAAAAATTTTAGCGATTTGACTTTTAAATGTCAATCTTTTTTTGGTTAAACTAGTGAAAAATAGGCAGAAGCTAAAAAGTTTGTAAATTCTAAAAATTAAAATTGCAATTTTATTTCAAATGACTTAAAGTTTAAGAAAACTAGTTCTTTTTTGAAAAGAGGATGTTTATGCGAAAATTTGAAAAATCAACAAAATTAGAAGGCGTAAGTTACGATGTTCGCGGTCCGGTATTAGAAGAAGCTGACCGAATGCAAGAAGAAGGCGTGAGTATTTTAAAATTAAATACTGGAAATCCAGCGCCATTTGGTTTTGAAGCGCCTAACGAAATCGTCCGTGATCTCATTATGAATGTACGTGCTTCAGAAGGGTACTCAGATTCAAAAGGGATTTTTTCAGCTAGAAAAGCGATCGAACAGTATTACCAACTTCAAAAATTTCCAAATGTTTCGATCAATGATATCTATATCGGAAACGGCGTTAGTGAATTGATTACGATGAGTATGCAAGGATTGTGTAATGATGGTGATGAAGTATTGGTTCCAATGCCCGATTATCCTTTGTGGACAGCTTCTGTTTCACTAGCTGGTGGCAAGCCAGTTCATTATATTTGTGACGAAGAAAGTGAATGGTATCCAGATATTGCAGATATCCGTGCAAAAGTTACGGCAAAAACCAAAGCAATCGTATTGATCAATCCGAATAATCCAACTGGGGCAGTTTATCCTAAAGAAATATTGGAACAAATTATTACCGTTGCTCGTGAGTTTGATTTGATTATTTTTTCAGATGAAATCTATGATCGTTTAGTCATGGATGGCCACCAACATATTCCGATTGCGACACTAGCACCAGATCGCTTTGTCGTCACGTTTAGTGGGTTATCAAAATCGCATCGTGTTGCGGGTTTTCGTGTAGGTTGGATGGTATTAAGTGGAGATAAAACGCGTGTCCGTGATTATATTGAAGGATTAAATATGTTGTCTTCGATGCGACTATGCTCCAATGTATTATCGCAACAAATCGTCCAAACAGCCTTAGGTGGTTATCAAAGTGTAGATGAATTATTGTTGCCAGGTGGTCGAATTTACGAACAAAGAGAATACATCTATCAAGCAATCAATGATATCCCAGGTTTATCTGCAGTCAAACCAAAAGCGGCCTTTTATATGTTTCCTAAAATGGATATCAAGCGATTTAATATCAAAAATGATGAACAATTTGTTCTTGATTTTCTCCATGAACATAAGATTTTACTCGTCCACGGCGGCGGGTTCAATTGGCAAGCACCAGATCATTTTAGATTGGTATACTTACCGAATATGGAGGATCTAAAAACGACCTCACATGCTCTGCGCCAATTTTTATCCACTTATCAGCAAAAATAAAGAGAAAAAAGTGGTTCCCCCGAACCACTTTTTCTCTCCCTTATAAAAGAATATCTGTTATACATTTCTTTTTGCTGAGCACAATCCGTCCATTATATTTTTCCACTAACTCACTATTAGGATTTTTTACATGAATCAAATATGAATTTTCATACTCTTTTTCGATGAATCCTTGAAACGTTTCGTTTTCCCAGGTAAATGCGATTTGAACTTGATTTTCCATAAAAATAACACTTCCTTTAACATAGATAGAGGATCATAAGCTAAAAAAATGATACGCTTTCTTTTTTGTTAGTATGAGCTAAAAGCTCAAAAAGATAAAATGCGAATTCGCATATTTTAAGGAGGCCGATCATTTGGCATTACAAGAATGTTTAGGGGATAAAATCAAGCAGATCCGTAAGTCGAAAAAAATGACGCAAAAAATGCTTGCACAAGGAATTTGTTCTCAAAGTGTATTGAGTCGAATCGAAAATAATTTAGAAATTCCAAACGTTGCTGTCTTACAACAACTATGTGTTAGACTTACGATTACGATGGACCAGTTAATGTACACTAGATTTTCACAAATTATAGAAGTCCAACAATTTTTTACTACACTAAATAAATTACTCATTCATAAAAAATATCGTGACATGGATCAGATGTTAGATGAAACAGAGATTTTAGACTGTTTGTATTTAGATACGGATTTACAATTGTATTTCTATCATGCAGCCATCGTTGAATATTTTGTGAAAAAGCGACCAGATACTGCCATCCAAGGCTTACGACACGGTTTATCTTATACGTATTCTGAAAATAAAAAAGATCATTTTTCGTCGATCGAAGTGCAGATTATTGGATTTATCGGCCGGATATATGCAGATACGAATCGATTTTTACAAGCTGAAAAACGCTTAGAGCGTAGTGTTGAACTGGCATTAACCTTACCCATCGAACAGTCGACATTCGAAGTGACGAAAGTTTTTTATCATTATGCACGTTTTTTATGCACGCAAGCGCAATATGAAAAAAGTATCACTACAGCTATCCAAGGGATCAAATGGTCACTTGATCGCTTAAGCTACTACTATATCGAGGATCTGTTGCATATTGCGAGTGAATCACATGAGAAAATGGGAAATTTTGAAAAAGCGCGTTGGATGACAAAAACAGCTGATTCGATTAAAACGTTAACAAATTATGAAAATGGTGTAGACCTTTCTTGATTTTTCGTGAAAAAGAGAGTATTTTTAAGAAGTAGTATACAAAAAGGAGTGGCATTCGTGAAAACATACATTTATGCAGACAAATTTTTTTATCCTTCTGGTACAAAAGGTCCAGGCTATTTAGAAATAAGTGATGGAAAATTTGGCGATTTTTCTTCTATGATCGACACCTCAACTCATCAAGTGATTGATTATACGGGATACATGATCGCACCCGGTTTAGTGGATACCCATATTCATGGCTATAAAAACCACGATGTGATGGATGATGATTTAGAAGCCCTTAAGGTAATGTCTGAGGCGTTGTTAGAATGTGGGGTAACGAGCTTCTTACCTACAACATTAACTTCTAGTGAAGAGCATTTGACACGAGTTGCTGCCACCATCTCCAAGGCAAAAGAGCAAGTCACTGGTGCAAAGATTGCAGGAATTTATTTTGAGGGACCTTTTTTTGATGAAGTCCACAAAGGAGCGCAAAATCCTGCTTACTTCAATGATCCAAGTATTGAAACATTTGAAAAATGGCAACAGGCAGCTAATGGCTTGATTAAAAAAATCGCATTAGCTCCCGAACGTCAAGGGGTTGAAGCCTTTGTTGAAGCTGTGACAAAGCAAGATGTTGTGGTGGCGTTAGGCCATAGCGATGCGACATTTGATCAAGCAAAAGCTGCAGTCGATGCTGGAGCGAGTGTGTTTGTCCATGCATTTAATGGCATGCGAGGATTGAATCATCGCGAACCAGGAATGGTAGGGGCGTTGATGCAGCTTGACCACGTTTTTTCTGAATTGATCTGTGATGGTCATCATGTTCATAAAGAGGCGTGTGGTCTGTTGATCGATAAAGTCGGACCAGAACATGTAGCGCTGATTACAGACTGTATGATGGCTGGTGGGATGCCAGAAGGTGCGTATGAACTAGGTGAATTTCCGGTAGTCGTTCAAGATGGTACGGTTCGTCTTGAGAGCGGAAATTTAGCCGGTAGTATTTTAAAATTAAAAGAAGCCATTCAAAATGTTGTCAATTGGGATCTTGCCACACCAGAAGAAGCAGTCATGATGGCGACATATGTGCCTGCGGTCAGTTGTAAAATCGATGATGTGTGTGGGCGGATTCAAAAAAATCGCGCGGCGGATTTTATTGTACTGGATGCAAAGATGAATCTTCAGGCGACATATTTAGATGGACAAAAACGCTATGAGCGTAAATTAGGTTAGTCAATTAGTTGTTTTCGCAAATAGTTGCGATAACAACTAATTTTTTCTTTCGTTTAGATCAATCGAATCCTCGTAATTTTTGTGATAAACTATGCTTACGAATAAAATTAAGGGGGAGCTTGTGTGGCCTATATTGAATTGATTGAAGAATCAAAAATTTATCAAATGGGAGAAACCACGATAACCGCAAACGATGCAGTTTCCTTTGCAATCGAAAAAGGTGCCGTGACAGTGATCTTAGGACCTAGTGGAGCTGGAAAATCGACTGTGCTAAACATCTTAGGTGGTATGGATTCTCCAACGAGCGGTCAAGTGATTGTTGATCAAGAAGATATCGCGAAGTTTAGTAAAAAAGAATTGATTCGCTATCGTCGAGAATCAGTAGGATTTATTTTTCAGTTTTATAACTTAGTTCCAAATTTAACAGCTTTAGAAAATGTTGAACTGGCGACAGAGATCGTTAAAGAAGCGAAAGATGCCACCCAAACATTACAAGAAGTTGGGCTAAAAGATCGAATTCATAATTTTCCAGCTCAATTATCCGGAGGCGAGCAACAGCGGGTCACAATTGCACGTGCATTAGCGAAAAAGCCAAAGTTATTATTGTGCGATGAACCCACAGGAGCACTGGATTATGAAACCGGAAAACAGATTTTAATGTTACTCGAACAAGCAGCTAGACAAGAAAATACGACGGTAGTAATTATCACACATAATTCTTTGATTGCACCGATGGCCGATCGCGTGATTCGTATGAATGACGGAAAAGTCAAGAGTGTCGTCGATCAACCAAATCCAACACCGGTTGCGAAAATCGAATGGTAGAGGTGGTGGTCTGATGAAAAAAACGTTATTAAAAACTAGTTTACGTGAAATCAAGTCGACACCCGGACGCTTTTTCGCTCTGATGACGATTATTTTACTAGGTGTTGCCTTTTTTGTGGGCATCAGCGCTACGGGTCCGGATATGAAACAAGCCGCAACTGATTATTACACGCGGACAGATCTAGCCGATTGGTTTATCTACGCGCCAAGTGGTTTAGATGAATCGACAGTGCAGACGATCAACGAAGAATCAGACGTGGCTAAAGTTCAAACACAAGATAGAGTAGACGTGACACAAAAAGATCAACAAGCCGTCATTCGTTTATTTTCTTATGATGAGGATCCAATTCTTAATAAACTGACCGTTGTAAAAGGACAGTTACCACAAGCAAAAGATGAAATCGTGATCGATGCGAATGTACAAGGGGTCACAGGCTATCAGTTGGGGGATACGCTCACCTTTGAGCAATCAAAAGAGCTGAAACAAAAGAACTATAAAATTGTCGGATACGTATTAAGTCCTGAATTTTTAGCAAAAGACAATCGTGGAACGACTACGCTAAAAAACGGTTCGTTGACTTATTTTGCGTATACTCTGCCTGAAAATTTTACAGCAGATACTCCGAATCGATTGGCTTTGACTTTTAATCCACACACGACAAAAAAAGAAAAAGCAGCAGTGAAACAAACGATTGAAACAGCCTACAAAAATGCTCTAATGAAACAAGCACAGGCACTACCAGAAGATGCGCGTCAAACTTTTCTCTCACAGCCCATTTTCATTACGACGCGAACAGATCTACCTGGATATGAAGAATATGATCAAAATGCCGATCGAATCGCTTCTTTGGCAACCGTATTTCCTGTTATTTTCTTTTTTGTCGCTGCATTGATCAGTTTGACTTCTGTGAGCCGGATGGTCGAGGAAAAGCGTTTAGAAATTGGAACATATTTTGCTTTAGGATATCGTCCGCTAGAGATTGCATCTAAATTTTTACTGTACGTCACGCTTGCTTGTGTCAGTGGTATCGTCGTGGGGTTAAGCATTGGTTTTTATTTGTTTCCGCGGATTATCATCGAAGCGTATGGACAGGTATATGATATTATCGGTTACCAAACACCGTGGCAAATCAATCTTGTACTTTTAGCTACAGGCGTTTCGCTTCTTTGTACCGTTGTGGTCGCCTTTTTTGTCGTTCGTGTCGAACTGACAAAGGTTCCAGCAGTCTTGATGCGTCCTAAAGCCCCTAAAGCAGGGAAAAAGATTTTATTAGAACGTATTACGTTTTTATGGCGTCGCTTGAGCTTTACTTATAAAGTTATGTTTCGTAATTTGTTTCGCTATAAAACGCGGATGTGGATGACGATTTTAGGGATTGCAGGTTGTACGGCGATGATTTTGACGGGGTTTGGACTAAAAGATTCGATCAGTGAAATGATTCCGTTACAATTTGATAAATTATGGCGTTATGAAGCTGTCGTGACACTGAGTCAAGAAAACCCGTCTACAATGAAAACGTTGGAACAAACTAAAGAAGTCAAACAAGTGTTACCGATTTTTATGGAAGAAGTGACAACAACAAGTACAGATGCGTCAAAACAATCGGTTTCAGTGATTGTGCCAGAAACTAACGGTGCATTACCAAACTTTTACCGATTGATCTCACCTGATCAAAAAAACAAGTTGACCTTAACTGATCAAGGCGCAATCATTACCCAAAAATTAGCGAAATTATTCTCGTTAAAAAAAGGGGATACATTTACCGTCAAACAAACAGACGACCAAGAGTTTACTGTAACGATCGCTGGAATTACGGAAAATTATGTTGGGCATGCTCTTTATATGACAAACAAATACTACCAAGAAGTGACAAAAGAAACACCCGTTTATACGACAGCGCTCATGACGTTTAACAGCCCTCTAACAACCACCTTACAAGATCAATTGGCTGATGAGTGGAAAACGAACAGTGACGTGATCAATGTAAGTTATTTAAGCAAAACAAAAGCGGAATTGGAAAGTTCTTTAGGCGTATTGACGATTGTGATGTGGGTCTTGATTATTTCAGCGGGTCTATTGGCCTTTATTGTACTGTATAGTTTAAATACAATGAGTGTCGCCGAACGGTTACGTGAATTGTCGACAATTAAAGTCTTAGGATTTTTTGATCGGGAAGTGACGTTTTATATTGTTCGTGAAAATATCATTTTGGCTACTGTAGGAATGGCTTTAGGTTCTGGCTTAGGGATGATGTTGCATCGGTATGTCATTCAAACTGTCGAGATGGATACAACGATGTTCTCACCGACGATTAATCCGATGAGTTATGTCTATGCTATTGGTTTGACGTATTTATTTGTCGCAATAGTAGGTGTTGCGACGCATCGCGCGCTTAAAAAAATCAATATGCTTGATGCGCTAAAAGCCAATGAGTAACAAAGGAGTCAATTAGATGAGAATTGGATTACGAACGATCAAAACAGCGATTGCCAGTGTGATTGCGATGTATCTTGCATCTATATTAGGACTGCATTTTTCCGCATCGGCAGGAGTCATTGCTATTTTAAGTTTGGCAGGTACGAAAAAAAATTCATTGCACGCAGGGATTGAACGACTCTTATCATTAATCGTTGCAACATTGATCTCTTTTATCATTTTTGAGTTGATTGGATTTTCGCCAATAGGCTTTGGGATTTATCTATTGCTTTTTATTCCGATTGTTGTAAAGTTGAAGTTAACCGAAGGGATCGTAGTCAGTTCGGTTTTGGTGACGCATTACTTGACAGAAGCCCATTTTTCACCGTCTTTAATTGTCAACGAATTTTTGTTGATGGGCATTGGAGCAGGAATGGCAGTGTTATTTAATCTTTATATGCCAGATCGTCAAAAAGAATTGGTGAAACAACAACAAGCAACAGAATCATTATTTCGTCAGTTGTTATCGGATTTATCGACATGGCCAGATGCCAACCAACTTGTCGAATTGGTTCAAGATAGTACCGTGTTAATGAATAAATTGCATGAAGGACAACGACAGGCACGTTTGTATCAAGAAGATCATTTCTTTGACGAGCCGATTTATTTTGAAGAATATTTTTTGATGCGTAGCGCCCAAGTTCGCATGCTACAAGACATGTTAGCTTTGCAACAGACGATCACAGTCGACCCTGCTTTATTAGTAGAGTTGAAATTGGTTTTAGCTTTTACTGCCAATACGTTTGCAGAGCGGAATGATGGCACACGCCTACTTGAAAAAGTGGAACAACTATTTCATTTCTATCAACAACAACCTTTGCCAAAAGACCGTAGTGAATTTGAAAACAGAGCGCGATTATTTCAATTTTTACAATCATTTAAAGGATTTATCGAAATTAAATCCGAATTTTTTGATACATTCAAAGATGTCAAGCGAAAGTAAAAGGAGGAAAAAACATGCATTCGATTTATGTAGATATCGTAACGCAAACGATCTTGGAAAAATATCTTTCAGAAGAGGAATTTGTGGCAAACACGTTAGGGATCACAGATGAAAAATGGCAATTATGGAAAGATGGCCTGACGAATCTTTCACCAGAACTCAATCAAAAAATTGTCAATTTATTTAGCGACTATGAATGGATGGTCGTCCAAAAAGTACTCCGACAAACAGTGATCTATCCAGAAAAACGAACTGTTGCAATGGAAGAGTATCGAAAAATGAAATTAAAAATTGCTCAAGAATGGTTGCAACATGGGTTTGGATCGGTAGAGTTATTACCACAAGATCGGCAACAAAACGGCCAACAGTGGTTGCATTTAAAAGTAACAGTCGCTTATGGAGAGTGGGGCTTTGATGACGTATTAAGTTTTCGGGTACCGGCTGTTTTGCAAAAAGCCATTACAAGAGAGCCGCAAGCCTTGATCGAATGGATGAATGAGCGGTTAGAAGAAATTTAAAAAAAGAGGGATCATGAAGAAAAAGAAGCAGCAACGTCAAAAAAGAATGATTTTGCTTGGGTTTGTACTCATTTTAGGCGCGTTTGTCCTTTCCTTAAAGCAACTGACGACACCCATCTTTGAATACGCAACCCATACACAATCAAATGAACCAGTAAGTCGCGAAGCCTTTATCGAGACACTAGTTCCTCATGCAAAAGAATTACAAGAAGGATATGGTATCTTGCCTAGTATTATTTTAGGGCAAGCGATTTTAGAATCCGATTGGGGCCAAAGTGAACTTGCAAGTAAATACAATAATTTATTTGGGATCAAAGCATATGGGAATCAAAAAAAAATCAAGTTAGATACACAAGAATTCGTCAATGAGCAGTGGATTACGATTAAAGGCGAGTTTCGTGTTTATGATTCATGGGAAGCCTCTATGGACGATCACACGTTATTATTTGTCAATGGAGTAACCTGGAATCCACAAAAATATGAAGGTGTATTAACGGCTACAAATTATGAAGCAGCAGCGGACGCTTTACAAGAAGCAGGCTATGCAACTGATCCTACTTATGCGCAAAAAATCAAAACTGTTATCGAAGAAAATGCGTTATACCAATATGATTAGAGGAAGTGATCCAAATGGAAGCATTTGTTCCAGAAGTCAGTTCGGCATTACGTCAAGACATCGTCAAAGTACCTGAGGTCATTAAAGAAGCAAGCGGGATCAGATTATTTGGTAAAAAAATCAAATCGATTTTATTTTCAACTGATATCGCCGTAATTCACAACACCAATGCAGACGCGGTGATTGCAGTCTATCCGTTTACCCCTCATCCAGCAATTACAAAAAGTATCATTGAATCAGCAAATATCCCAGTATTTTCTGGTGTTGGAGGAGGGTTGACTCAAGGCCAACGGTGTGTGTATATGAGCCTATTTGCAGAAGCCCAAGGCTCTTTAGGTGTCGTGGTCAATGCACCAACGCCTGTTCAAACGGTGAAATCAGTTTGTAAAGTCGTTGATATTCCGGTAATTAGTACTGTGACGAGTCGCTATAGTGAAATTGAAGAAAAATTAGCAGCTGGTGTGAAGATCATCAACATCAGTGCTGGAAAAGACACGGCAGATACTGTTCGTTATTTTCGAGAAAAATATCCAGAATTGCCTATTATTGCGACTGGCGGCCCGACAGAAAAAGAAATATTGGCAACAATCAAAGCTGGAGCCAATGCGATCAGCTATACGCCTCCTACCAATGGAGAATTGTTTAGTGCAAAAATGAAAAAATACCGTGAATCTGAAAAAGAACAGTTTGATTCCGAACATTCAGCAAAAAAATAGGTCTTTACCTATTTTTTTGCTTGTTTTTTTGTAAAATAATCGGCATAATAAAACTTGAGTTTTTCATAATTAGTCCTTACTTATATATCGTCGTAATTGGTCGACAGTTTCTACCTGATACCGTAAATATCAGACTATGAGTAAAAAAGTACGCTGTCTTAGTGTATCTTTTTTGCGTAGCAAAAAAGGTGCACTTTTTTTATTGACGGAGACTAACATAAGTTTGGCAGTGGAAAATACCTTACTACAGTTAAAAGGGGTTTCGTATGAAAGAATTACAAGATCGAATTCTACAAGATGGCAACGTATTGATACAAGGGGTATTAAAAGTGGATTCGTTCATCACACACCAAGTTGATCCAGAATTAATGGCAAAGATTGGACAAGAATTTGCCCGAAAATTTCAAGCACAACACATTACAAAAGTCGTCACACTAGAATCTTCTGGTATTGCACCGGCTGTTTATACAGCACAAGCATTAGGTGTTCCGATGATTTTTGCCCGCAAAACGAAAAGTTTAACGATGGATGAAGAATTAGTCACAAGTGAAGTCTATTCATTTACGAAACAAGTAACGAGCCAAATTTCGATCTCTAAAAAATTTTTACAGAAATCAGATCGCATCTTGATTGTCGATGATTTTTTAGCTAACGGTCAAGCCGCAAAAGGATTAGCTGAGTTGTGCCAACAAGCTGGAGCTAGTGTTTGTGGTATTGGGATTTTGATTGAAAAATCCTTCCAGCCAGGACGTCACGTATTAGAATCTTTAGGATTATCAGTTTATTCTTTGGCGAGAATCGCCTCTTTAGAACAAGAAAAAATTGAATTTGTAGAGGATGAGACAAAATGAAGACACGTCATGCACAAGCTTCTTTAGTAGGGATTCAACATTTACTCGCAATGTACGCAGGTGCGATTGCTGTGCCGTTATTAATCGGCACTGGGTTAGGCTTATCCAATGAAGCCTTGACGTATTTGTTATCTATCGATATTTTAATGTGTGGGATCGCCACTTTACTTCAAGTAACGATCAGTCGCTTTTTTGGGATTGGATTACCGGTGATGCTAGGATGTGCGATTCAAGGAGTAGGACCAGCGATTTTGATTGGTCAACAATACGGCTTGCCCGCAGTATTTGGTGCAGTTATTGCTGCTGGCTTCTTTTTAATGTTCTTTGCACGTGCGTTTTCAAAAATCAAGCGCTTGTTTCCACCGATCGTGACAGGGACGGTCATTACGACGATTGGATTGACGCTGATTCCTGTCGCTATTGAAAAAATGGGTGGTGGCAATCAAAACGGTGAAAACTTTGGTTCATTTGTATCGTTAAGTCAAGCCTTTGTTACGATTGTGCTGATTTTACTGGTTCAAGGATTTGGTAAAGGGTTTTTACGTTCGATCGCCGTGTTAATCGGTCTAGTTGGGGGAACACTGTTTGCAATGGTCACAACAGGGATTTCAACTGTACCGATCCAACAGGCTGCGCTGTTTCAGTTGCCTAAAGTATTTTATTTTGGTTTGCCCACATTCCATGTCATCCCCATCGTTTTAATGATCATTATTGTTACAGTTTGCATGGTAGAGTCGACAGGTGTCTATTTTGCCTTAGCAGAACTAAGTGGTAAAGAATTGACAACAAAAGATTTAGAACGTGGATATCGCACAGAAGGATTGGCGATCTTATTAGGAGGCATCGTCAATACATTTCCGCATACTGGTTTTTCGCAAAATGTCGGACTTGTTCAACTTTCAGCGATCACCTCGCGTAAACCGATCATGATCGCTGGTGGTCTATTGGTCGTATTGGGCTTATTTCCTAAAGTAGGTGCTGTAGCCCAAGTCATTCCAGAACCTGTATTAGGCGGAGGAATGCTAGTGATGTTTGGCATGGTCGCAGTGGCCGGCCTTAGAATGTTGCATCATATCGATTTTTCAAATGAACGGAACTTATTGACAGTTGCAATTTCTCTAGGTTTTGGTTTAGGGTTTAATATGATGCCGACTTTATTTGCACATTTTCCTGAAGCGATCCAAATGTTTACGAGCAATGGCATCGTGATGAGCAGTATTAGTGCAGTTTGTTTAAATAGTTTATTTCAAGTAAAATCTCGTAAACAAAAATCAATGCCTATAGCAGATACGTCGAATTAGACGTATGTGCTTTTTTGAGCTAGATAAAATAAAGGAGTCGGTGAGATGAAACGAAAAGTTGCAGTAATTATGGGAAGTAAGTCGGATTGGGAAACCATGAAGCACAGTTGTGAAGTATTAGAACAATTTGGTATTGCATATGACAAAGCAGTCGTATCGGCGCATAGAGCGCCAGACAAATTATATGCATTTGCAGGTACTGCTCGCGAGCACTACGATGTGATTATTGCGGGTGCAGGAGGAGCAGCACATTTACCAGGAATGGTTGCAGCGAAAACTACAGTGCCAGTGATTGGGGTACCAGTGAAAAGTCAAGCATTGAATGGAATGGATTCGTTACTTTCGATCGTACAGATGCCAGGTGGGATCCCAGTAGCGACGACTGCAATTGGAAAATCTGGTGCAATTAATGCGGGACTACTTGCGGCACAAATCTTTTCCATATATGATAGAGATATAGAAGCAAAATTAGCAACATATCGAAATGAATTGATGCAAATCGTTGAAGAAAGTAGTGATCAACTTGAGTAACCTATTGATGCCAGGTGCGACGATTGGAATCGTCGGTGGCGGACAACTTGGAAGAATGATGGCCATGAGTGCCAAAAATATGGGCTTTAGAGTAGGAGTATTAGATCCAACAAATGACTGTCCAGCAGCGCAAGTTGCCGATTGGCATATTGTCGCTGATTATGAAGACACACTTGCGTTGGGTGAATTGGCTAAACGCTGTGATGTGTTGACGTATGAATTTGAGAATGTAAGTGTAGAAGCATTGAATCATTTATCAGCAGATGCATCGATTCCTCAAGGGACGGATCTCTTAGCTATTACTCAAGATCGTTTATTAGAAAAAGCCTTTTTAGAAGAACAAAATATCGTGATTGCCCCATACGCTACGATCATCAGTCCAACGGATATCCAAGATGCAATCGATAGTTTAGGTTATCCTTGTGTATTAAAACAAACGCGTGGAGGATATGACGGCAAAGGACAATTGGTCTTGAAAAGTCGCAGTGATGTCTCTGAAGCGATGACGTTATTGCGCCAAGGAACGTGTGAATTAGAAGCATGGATTCCTTTTGAAAAAGAATTATCAATTTTAGTTGCCGGTAACGGGAGTGAATATACGACTTTTCCTGTAGTCGAAAACGTGCATCGTAAAAATATTTTATACCAAACGATCGCTCCAGCAAGAATTTCAGACGACGTTGCTGCTGAGGCTAAACGAATCGCGTTGGTATTGGCACAAGCGCTTGATTTGCGCGGTGTATTAGCAGTGGAAATGTTTTTAACGGCTTCTGGCAGTCTTTATGTCAATGAATTGGCACCGCGTCCGCATAATTCTGGACACTATACAATCGAAGCGTGTACGATGAGTCAATTTGACGCTCATATTCGTGGGATTTGTGGTTGGCCACTTGCTCCAGTACGTCAAACAACTGCTGCCGTTATGGTCAATATTTTAGGGATTGAACTGCAAAAATCCTATACGATGATTCCTGAAAAACCGCATTGGCAATTTCATTATTATGGAAAAGACAAAGCAAAGATCTATCGTAAAATGGGACATATCACCATTCCGACTGAAGATGTTGAGTCGACATTAGAAGAAGTAAAACAAACAAAAATTTGGGAATAAAAAGGAGATACACATGTTAGAACGCTATACACGCCCTGAGATGGGGAAAATTTGGACAGATGAAAATCGCTACAATGCATGGTTAGAAGTGGAAATATTAGCCGATGAAGCTTGGGCAGAATTAGGTGAGATTCCTAAAGGTGATGTCAAAAAAATTCGTGAACATGCGTCATTTGATAGCAAACGAATCTTAGAGATCGAAGCACAAACCCATCATGATGTGGTAGCCTTCACACGTGCGGTATCTGAAACACTTGGCGAAGAACGCAAGTGGATCCATTATGGATTGACATCAACAGACGTTGTCGATACCGCTTACGGATATCTATTAAAACAAGCCAATGATTTATTAAGAGAAGACTTGGTTCGTTTGACAGAGGTGATCGGTCAAAAGGCTAAAGCGTATAAACATACAGTCATGATGGGACGCACACATGGCGTGCATGCGGAACCAACTACGTTTGGGTTGAAATTGGCATTGTGGTATTCTGAGATGAAACGCAACATCGAGCGTTTTGACCATGCGGCAAAAGGCGTCGAAGCTGGGAAAATCAGTGGAGCTGTTGGAACCTTTGCCAATATTCCACCGTTTGTTGAAAGTTATGTCTGCGAAAAACTAGGAATTCGTGCTCAAGAAATCTCAACGCAAGTATTGCCACGTGATCTGCATGCAGAATACGTCGCGATGATGGGGTTGATCGCCACTAGTATTGAAAAATTCGCAACCGAGATTCGCGGGTTGCAAAAGTCTGAAACTCGTGAAGTCGAAGAATTTTTTGCAAAAGGGCAAAAAGGCTCTTCGGCGATGCCACATAAACGCAATCCTATTGGCTCTGAAAATATGGCAGGTCTTGCACGTGTGATCCGTGGGCACGTCTTAACTGCATATGAAAATGTTCCATTGTGGCACGAGCGTGATATCTCACATTCTTCTGCGGAACGGATCATTTTACCGGATACAACGATTCTATTGGACTATATGCTCAATCGCTTTGCGCGTTTGGTAGAGAATTTAACGGTATTCCCAGAAAATATGCGTCGCAATATGGATGCGACTTTTGGCTTGATCTATAGCCAACGTGTCTTATTAAAGTTGATCGATCATGGCATGACGCGTGAAGAAGCCTATGATTTGGTTCAACCAAAAACAGCACAAGCTTGGGATGAGCAACGCTTATTTAGACCATTATTGGAAGCAGATGAAACAATTATGGCTACGTTGTCTAAAGAAGAGTTAGATGACGCATTTGATTATAATTACCATTTGAAAAATGTCGATTTGATTTTTGAACGTGTAGGCTTAGGTGAATAAAAAAACAGTGAACCTTTCTTTAAAGGTTCACTGTTTTTTAGTTGAAAGCGTTAAAGTAGAAAAATGACGAAAGTTCTTGCATAATAAAATAAAGAAGTACGGGAAAAGGAGGAAACAAAGATGATTGAATTTAAGCATGTGTCAAAAATTTATAAAGGGGGAAAAGTTGCAGTCGAAGATGTCAATTTATCGTTTAATAAAGGGGAATTTATTTGTTTTATTGGGACTAGTGGAAGTGGCAAGACGACATGCATGCGCATGATCAATCGCATGAATGAGCCGACTACTGGCGAAATTTTGATTGATGGTCAAAATATCGAAGAACTAAATCCTGTTGATCTACGTCGGAAAATCGGCTATGTGATTCAAAGTATTGGCTTGATGCCGCATATGACGATTCGTGAGAACATTACCTTGGTTCAAAAACTGTTAAAAGTAAGTCAAGAAGAGCGTGACCGCACGGCTGAAAAAATGATCGATCTCGTCGAATTGCCACGTGAGATGCTCGATCGTTACCCAGCAGAACTTTCTGGTGGACAACAACAACGGATTGGAGTCGTACGTGCACTAGCTGCAGATCAAGATATTATTTTAATGGATGAACCCTTTGGCGCGCTAGATCCGATCACACGTGATGCGTTGCAGGATTTGGTAAAAGATTTACAAGAACGCTTAGGCAAAACGATCGTTTTTGTGACCCACGATATGGACGAAGCATTAAAATTAGCCAACCGGATTGCGATTATGAGTGAAGGAAAAGTGGTACAGTTTGATACACCGGAACATATTTTACAAGCACCTGCTAATTCATTTGTCGAGGAATTGATTGGTGAAGACCGCTTATTACAAGCTAGACCAGATGCAACAACGATCGGTGAAGTACAATTGGCAACCCCAATTACCATCACTCGTGACAAATCACTACAAGAAGCGATACGCGTCATGCGAGAAAAGCGTGTGGATACTTTACTTGTGGTTGATGAAGCCAATACCTTAACTGGATTTATCGATGTCGAAATGATTGACCGCTTGCGCAAAACGAAAAAAACAGTAGAAGAAGCGATGAATACCAAAGTATTTTATGTGCGTCAAGATTCTCTATTACGTGATACCTTGCAACGAATTTTAAAACGTGGGATAAAATATGTTCCTGTCGTGGATCATGACCGCAAATTGACCGGGATTTTAACGAGAGCTTCGTTGGTTGACCTTGTATATGATGTGATTTGGGGCGAGGAAGAAACCATCAGTACCGCTTTAGATGCAAAAGGAGAGGAGTAAAGGGAATGAAAGAATTTTTTGATAAGTACGGAGTCGAAATGCTCCAAAAAAGTTTAGAACACCTGTACATCTCAGCGATTGCCCTATTTTTAGGTATTGTGATTGCCGTACCTGTAGGCATTGCATTGACACGCTCGAAAAAAATAGCAAATCTTATAATTACCGTAACGAGTGCTTTACAAACGATTCCTTCACTTGCCTTACTCGCCTTGATGATTCCTTTGTTTGGTGTGGGGAAATTTCCCGCGATCATTGCGCTCTTTATCTATTCCTTACTCCCGATTTTAAGAAATACATACATTGGTATGAATAATGTCAGTCCAGAATATAAGGATGTCGCTAAGGGGATGGGCATGACAAATCTAGAATCGATTTTTCGAGTAGAATTGCCACTCGCAGTGCCAACAATTATGGCCGGTATTCGTTTGGCAGCAGTTTATGTAATTGCTTGGGCTACTTTAGCTTCTTATATCGGTGCTGGTGGGTTGGGCGATATGATTTTTAGCGGATTAAACAATTATCAACCAGATCTTATTTTAGCAGGAACGATTCCTGTTACGATCCTTGCCTTGCTAGCGGACTTTTTACTAGGTGGAGCAGAACACCTCTTTACACCAAAAGCTTTGAGGGGGTGTAGAGATGAAAAAAAGAATCGGAATAGTGCTTAGCTTAATTGGGATGAGTTTTTTATTTAGTGCCTGTTCATTTCCAGGATTAGCGTCAAATCAATCAGAAGATACGATTGCCATTACAGGTGGGATTACGTCGGAGTCACAAATACTCGGGAGTATGGTAGCTGAAATGATTGAGCATTATACAGATAAAAAGACTACTGTCATTAATAATTTAGCCACGACTACCATCAATCATCAAGCGATGATCAATCAAGATGCTCAGATTTCTGCCGCACGTTACACGGGGACAGATTTGACCACAACATTGGGTCTAGATCCATTAAAAGATCCCACAAAAGCACTTGATACGGTGAAAAAAGAATTCAAAGAGCGGTTTGATCAAACTTGGCTAACGCCTTATGGATTTGACAATACGTATGTCTTTTTAGTCCGTAAAGATACAGCAGAAAAATATAATTTGAAAACAGTCAGTGACTTAAAAAAAGTTGCCGATCAATTGAGTGCTGGTGTCGATACCTCTTGGATCACACGTAAGGGAGATGGATATGAAGGCTTCCAAAAAGAGTATGGCTTTTCGTTTAAAACGATTTTACCAATGCAAATTGGCTTAGTTTACGATGCAGTTGCTGCGGGGAAAATGGATGTGGTACTTGGTTATTCAACGGATGGTCGAATTGCTAGTTACGATCTAGTGATGCTAGAAGACGATCGTAAATTCTTCCCGCCTTATGATGCAGTGCCAGTCATTAGCGATCAATTAGTAGCAGAAATGCCAGAATTAGTTCAGATTATTGATAAACTCGGTGGCAAAATTTCTACTGAAGAAATGCAAAAACTCAATTATGAAGCCGACAATAACTTGGTTGAACCCAGTATTGTCGCAAAAAATTTCTTAAAAGAACATGACTATTTTGAGGAGGACAAGTAAATGGATCTACAAAATATGAATGTTTTCGAACAATTTATCTATTATTTCAATGAAAATGGCGGATATGTTTTTGAACAATTTTTACGCCACTTTTTGATTTCGATCTACGGAGTATTGTTTGCAGCGATCGTTGCGATTCCAATCGGGATCTTGATTTCTAAAAAACGTCGTTTAGCAAATTGGATTATTCGTTTGGCTAATATCATCCAAACGATTCCTTCTTTGGCAATGATTTCAATTTTAATGATTGCCTTTGGTTTAGGGGTAAGTGTCGTCATTATTACCGTCTTTTTATATTCATTGCTACCGATTATCAAAAATACGTATACGGGAATGGTCCAAGTTGATCGTGCCATTTTAGATGTCGGAAAAGGCATGGGAATGACGGCATTCCAACGCCTATATATGGTCGAATTGCCCTTAGCGATTTCAGTCATCATGGCAGGGATTCGAAATGCGCTAGTCGTTGCGATTGGAATTACTGCTATCGGGGCTTTCGTAGGAGCAGGTGGTCTAGGTGATATTATCATTCGTGGAACGAATGCTACAGATGGAGCCTCGATTATTTTAGCAGGTGCTTTACCTACTGCGTTAATGGCGATTATTTCTGATTTTGTATTAGGCCAAATCGAAAAACGTTTAGATCCAGTAGTGACAAAAAAATAAAGGAGTAGCAAAATGAAATTTTATCAACGTAAAAAAACAAGTTCCTCAACATCGACCAAGTCATTAAGCAAAGAAGAAAAGCCAATAACCGAACAAGAGCAAGAAGTAGATCATTCAGAAGATCTGCTACTGAAATCAAGTAATGAAGCGGAATTTGATTCGTTTTTTAAAGAGGTGCTAAAAAAATTCCCTAAAAAGACAGCTGCAGTGATTCAAAATAGTTTGGCTGCTACTAAACAGCAAGCTGAAAAACTAGTGGCGAAACAACAGGCCGAATACGAACCGATCTTTCGGGAGTTTTTAACAAATGTTTCAAAAGAACAGCAAAAGAAAAGCCACCAAATTATCCACGCTGCCGCATTGAGTGCTGCAATTATCGGATTTTCGCCGATTCCATTTTCAGATGCTGCCTTATTGGTTCCAGTACAATTAGTGATGATGGCACGTTTGCATAAAGTTTTTGGTCAATCTTGGACAGAAGGAATCGCCAAAAGTGTAGGGAAAGAAATTATAGTTGTCGGGTTTGGTCGTAGTGTGGTAGGGAATATGTTAAAATTTGTCCCAGGTGTCGGAACTGTAGCCGGTGGCGCGATCAATGCAACGGTTGCGTTGACGATCACTGAAGTAATGGGTTGGGTTACCGTCAATATGTTGGCTAATGGCCAAGATCTATTTGATCAAGCAATGTCTTTTAAAGGGCAATTCGATTTTTTGATGGGAATGGTTAAACAAGTCAAACATAAAAAGAATGGATAAAAATAGGGTGTAACAAAAGTCTGGAACACCCTCTATAGAATAAACGGTGTTCCAGAAGTAACTCCTTCGAAAAATAAGCCAAATCATTACCGAAATAGGCAAACCTATTGTCGGAATGATTTGGCTTATTTTTTTGGGCTGCCCACTTCTGTCACAGCTTCTTTTTTTATGAGGCATAGATTAAATAAGTCGGTGTAGGTGGAAGTTGTTTGGTATAGTGCACTAAAGTTTCTAAAAACGAGATATCTACATCTGAAAAATCAAACCAAGCATCGATTTTGATCTGTTCGCTAAAAAAGTGTCTGGTGTAATTGACTTTAATGATCAATTCTTTGTTGCGGACATTCGTATATTGAAAGATCCGGTAATGCGATGTGCGTTTTAGGCGAAAAGAAAAGCGATGCGATTTGATAATCGCAGCTGTATTGAGCTTTGATAGACGATCTAGCTCCGAAATCGCTTGCAGATCTTCTTGCATGCGCATCCGAGTATTTGCAGAAAGATAAGTGAGAAATTGGATGATAGATTGATTGTCTGGCACCATGATGTATACTCCTTTAGTCTTTTTTTTGTAGTGTAGCACCAAATTCTAAAAATGTAAACGTTATCTTTTTTTGTTTATTTTAAAAATACGAACGTTAACAAATGTTTTTTAAATAATTGTAAATATTTCGTTGACGATGAAAAAGAAGATGCGTAGAATTCAGGATAACAGGAAAATAAATCTAAATGAGGTGTAGCATGGAAAATACAGGGTTACTGTACGAAGGAAAAGCCAAAAAAATTTATCAAACAAGCTTAGAAAATCAAGTGTTAGTTGAGTATTTAGATCAATTGACCGCCTTGAATGGTAAACAAAAGGATCAGTGTCAAGGGAAAGGTGAGTTAACGAATGCGATTACGAGTGTATTGTTTACACAACTTGCTGATCAAAACATCCCAACGCATTTTATCGAAAAAACGTCAAAAACCGAACAATTAGTTGAAAAATTAGATATGATTCCGTTAGAAGTCGTAATTCGTAATGTTAGTGCTGGGAGTTTTATGACACGTTTTCAACTTACAGAACCCATTTCATTTCAGACCCCAATCATTGAATATTATTATAAAAATGATCGTTTGGACGATCCCTTTATTAATGATGATCATATTTTCCATCTCAAATTAGTCACAAAAGATCAACTGGCGACCATACGCCAACTCGCTCTAAACATCAATCAAGTATTGGTTTCTTATTTTGCAACACTCGATTTAGATTTAATCGATTTTAAATTAGAATTTGGCTTTGATACATCTGGAAACATTATCTTAGGAGACGAAATTTCACCAGATACTTGTCGTTTGCATGACGTTAAAACGAGTGCATCATTAGACAAAGATCTTTATCGCAAACAAACAGGCGATGTGTTAAAAGCGTATCAAGAAGTTTATGCACGAATCAATCAGACAAAGGAGCTCGTTCATCATGTATCTTATTAAATTAAATGTAACGTATAAAGAATCAATTTTAGATCCTCAAGGACAATCCATCTGCCAAGCGTGTCATCAATTAGGATTTATGGAAGTAAACGAAGTTCGCATGGGAAAATATTTTGAGGTAACCGTTGATTCGCTAGCAAGTGAATTAGAACCGATGATCGAAGCGTTATGTGAACAACTGCTTGTCAATCACACAATGGAAACGTATGAATATGAAATCGTACCATTAAGTGAGGTGCACGCGTGAAGATTGCCGTTATTGTCTTTCCAGGATCAAACTGTGATCAAGATTTGTATCATGCGATCAAACAACAGCCGCAATTAGATGCAACACTTGTTTCTTATGAAGCCACTTCTCTTTCTGGTTTTGATGCAGTGTTTTTACCAGGTGGTTTTTCTTATGGGGATCATTTGCGTTGTGGTGCGATTGCACGTTTTGCACCTGTGATGAGTGAAGTCACACGATTTGCTAAAGAAGGAAAATTAGTTTTTGGTACATGCAATGGCTTTCAAATCTTGACTGAGGCAGGGTTACTTCCAGGCGCATTGAGAAAAAACACTTCGTTAAAATTTATTTGTAAACCCGTAACGTTAACGGTAACTTCTGTAGACACACCGTTTACAAATGCCTATGAGCCAAACGAAGTCATTACCTTACCTGTGGCACACGGTGAGGGGAATTATTACTGTGATGAAGAAACGTTAGCTGAATTAAAAGATAATGATCAGATCGCATTTACCTATACGACTGATGTAAATGGTAGTGTAGCGCAAATTGCAGGTGTGACAAACAAAGAAAAAAATGTACTTGGAATGATGCCCCATCCTGAACGAGCGGTAGAAGCGATTTTAGGGTTTATCGATGGTCAACGTTTCTTTACATCATTAGCACCAAATGAATCCAACCAAAAGGAGAGTCAATATGCCAAGCACAATTGAGCGCGAGTATACGGCGGATGAAATTTTTGAAAAGCAATGGTACCGACAATGGGGATTAACGGATGAAGAGTATCAACTCATTTGTCGTTTACTTGATCGCCGACCAAACTACACCGAAACCGGATTGTTTTCCGTAATGTGGAGTGAGCATTGCTCGTATAAACATTCAAAAACGATTTTAAAAACCTTCCCAACGACAGGACCGCAAGTTTTGCAAGGTCCAGGTGAAGGAGCTGGAATCGTAGATATCGGTGATGGTCTAGCGGTCGTGTTTAAAGCTGAAAGTCACAATCATCCATCAGCAGTCGAGCCTTATGAAGGAGCTGCGACAGGTGTTGGTGGGATCATTCGTGATATTTTTAGTATGGGAGCACGCCCGATTGCTTTATTAGATTCGTTGCGCTTTGGTGAATTGACGACACCACGTACGAAGTATCTATTAGAACAAGTAGTCGCTGGTATAAGTGGGTACGGAAATTGTATCGGGATTCCCACAGTAGGTGGTGAAGTAGCTTTTGATGCGTGTTATGAAGGCAATCCTTTAGTCAATGCGATGTGTGTTGGCTTGATCGAACACGATCAGATCCAAAAAGGACAAGCAAAAGGTGTCGGCAATCCGATTTTTTATGTAGGAGCAAAAACCGGACGTGATGGTATCCATGGGGCAACGTTTGCTTCAGAAGAGTTTACTGATGAAAAAGAGCAAAATCGTTCCGCTGTCCAAGTAGGGGATCCATTTATGGAAAAACTATTATTAGAAGCTTGCTTAGAACTGATCCATCATCATAGCGAAGCGATTGTGGGGATCCAAGATATGGGTGCTGCGGGTCTCGTTTCTTCTAGTGCAGAGATGGCTTCAAAGGCTGATGCAGGTTTAGTCTTATATTTAGATGATGTACCACAGCGTGAAACCAATATGACACCTTATGAAATGATGCTTTCTGAATCACAAGAGCGGATGTTGATTTGCGTCAACAAAAGTCATGAAGAAACTGTAAAAGCGATTTTTTCACGTTATCATTTAGAAGCAGTCGAAATTGGTCATGTATCAGATGATCACGACTATCGCTTGTATCATCAAGGGGTTTGTGTAGCAGATATCCCAGTTTCTGCTTTAGTAGATGAAGCACCAGAATATCAACTACCAGCAACAAAACCTGCACGATTAATGGAGGCGACACCTTATAGTGTTTTAGATTGTGACGTAGAACAGACGCTGACTGCTTTATTAGCACAACCGACGATCGCGTCTAAACGTGCGATTTTTGAAACTTATGACAGTCAAGTTTTAACGAATACGGTTGTCACACCAGGAAGCGACGCTGCAGTAGTGCGGATCAAAGGCACTACAAAAGCGTTAGCGATGACCATGGATTGCAATGCGCGTTACTTATATTTAGATCCTGAAGTTGGTGGTCAATTAGCTGTAGCAGAGGCAGCACGTAATTTAGTGGCAAGTGGTGCAACTCCGTTAGCGATCACCGATTGTTTAAATTATGGTTCGCCAGAAAATCCTGAAGTTTTTCATGAATTACAAGAATCTGCAAAAGGAATTGCTCAAGCATGCAAAGCACTTCAAACACCAGTTATTTCAGGTAATGTTTCATTGTACAATGAAACGAACGGTCAAGCGATCTATCCTACTCCAATTATTGGAATGGTCGGATTGATTGAAGACGTCGCACAAACCACAACACAATGGTTCAAAGAAGCAGATGACTTGATTTATGTGATTGGCGATACAGACGCCTTTTTTGCCGGTAGTGAACTGCAAAAATGGTTGACGGGAAGTCAATTTGGGACGTTAGGTGCATTTGATTTAGACAAAGAAGTCGCCCATCAGCAGATTGTCAAAAAAGCGATCGATCAACAGCTACTTTCAAGTGCGCACGATTGTGCAGAAGGTGGGGTGTTGATTGCCTTAGCAGAAGCTAGCATGCAAAGTCAATTAGGGTTTACGATTGATTGGTCTTATACAGATGCTTGGTTGTTTTCAGAAACACCTTCTCGGTTTATCGTCAGTGTGAACAAGGCACAGCAAGCTCAGTTTGAGGCGTTAGCGCAGACAAGTGCGACATGTATTGGAACCGTAACAAAAGATCCGGTCATGAACATCAAAACACCAAGCAATCATTACCAATTTCAAGTACACGATATGTTAGAAATCTGGGAGGGTGCGTTGTGCAATTTACTGAACCTAAAAGCTTAAATGAAGAATGTGGGGTGTTTGGTGTATTTAATGCACCAGATGCTGCTAGAATGACGTACTTTGGTCTACATGCTCTACAACACAGAGGACAAGAAGGTGCGGGGATCGTTGCTCGAGATGAGTATGGTCATTTAGTAGGCCATCGCGGTTTAGGGTTATTATCAGATGTGTTTTCGAATGAACAGTATATGGAACAACTAGCAGGACAAGCTGCAATCGGACATGTACGCTATGCGACTTCCGGAAATCGGGGATTAGAAAATATTCAACCATTTTTATTTCAATTTGAATATGAACAATTGGCGTTAGCGCATAATGGCAATTTGACCAATGCCAAAAGTCTGCATCGAATGTTAGAAGCAGAAGGAGCCATTTTTCATTCGAATTCAGATACGGAAATCTTGGCGCATTTGATTCGACGTAGTCAAAAACCTACTTTGAGAGAACAGCTTGTAGAAGCTTTAAATCTAGTACAAGGTGGATTTGCTTACGTGTTACTAACGAACCAAGCATTGATTGCAGCGCTGGATCCAAATGGATTTCGTCCTTTGGTGATCGGAGTGCTGCCTAACGAAGGATTTGTGGTTGCTTCAGAAACGTGCGCTTTAGATGCGATCGGAGCGACGTTTTATCGTGATGTATTGCCAGGTGAAGTTGTGTGGATCGATCATAATGGCATTGAAATTTTTTCATACACAAATCAAACACAATTGTCGATTTGTTCGATGGAATTTGTCTATTTTGCCCGACCAGATTCTAATATTTATGGTGTCAATGTCCATACAGCGAGAAAAACGATGGGGAAATTATTAGCTAAAGAAGCTTATATCGAAGCGGATATGGTCATTGGGGTACCGAATTCGTCACTATCAGCTGCCAGTGGTTATGCTGAGGAAGCGAATATTCCTTATGAATTGGGTTTGATCAAAAACCAATATGTAGCCCGAACGTTTATCCAACCAACTCAAGCGTTACGTGAACAAGGTGTACGGATGAAGTTGTCGGCAGTTCGTAAAGTAGTGGAAAACAAGCGCGTGATTTTAGTTGATGACTCGATAGTTCGGGGGACGACTAGTCAACGGATTGTTTCGTTACTAAAAGAAGCCGGAGCAAAAGAAGTCCACTTGCGCATTGCTGCTCCGCCATTAAAATATCCTTGTTTTTATGGAATCGACATTCAAACGCAACAAGAGTTGATCGCAGCGAACTATACGCTTGCTGAAATGACTGAAAAAATCGGGGCAGATTCGTTAGCCTTTTTAAGTGAAGCAGGGTTGATTGCGGCCATTAATCTACCAGTAAGCGCTCCTTATCAAGGGTTGTGTATGGCGTATTTCAATGGAGACTATCCCACACCGTTATATGATTATGAAGCGGAATTTTTACAAAATAAAACGCAACTGCGTCCAATCGTGTTAGGAGAGGTAAAATGAGTGAAGCCTATTTAAAATCAGGCGTAGATATCAAAGCAGGATATGAAACGGTTGAAAAAATCAAAGATGTCGTCGATAAAACCAAGATTAAAGGTGTAATGGGTGGTTTAGGAAACTTTGGGGCCTTATTTGATTTAAGTGCCTATCACATCAACCAACCTGTTTTGGTTTCTGGAACAGATGGCGTGGGGACAAAATTATTAGTGGCACAAGCACTTGCTACTTACGATACTATTGGGATTGATTGTGTGGCGATGTGTGTTAATGACGTCATCGCACAAGGTGCACGTCCGTTATTTTTCTTAGATTACCTAGCCGTTGGAAAATTAGATCCTACACAGGCGGCTACGATTGTTTCAGGAATTGCTAAAGGATGTCGTAACGGTCAGATGGCGTTGATTGGCGGCGAGACTGCAGAAATGCCTGGGCTTTACACAGAAGATGAATTTGATTTAGCTGGTTTTTGTGTAGGGGTTGCTGAAAAAGAAGCGCTCTTGCCAAAATCTGATATTCAAGTTGGAGATCTATTGATTGGCTTGCCTTCTAGTGGGGTGCATTCAAATGGATATTCACTAGTTCGTTCAATTCTAGAAACGAATCAAGTCGACTATACGCAACCCTTTTTAACGCATACATTAGGAGAAGAATTGTTGACGCCAACCACGATATATGTTGATCAGTTAGCAGAACCTTTAGCGCATCAGCAAATCAAAGGTCTAGCGCATATTACCGGAGGTGGTTTTTATGAAAATATTCCCCGGATGCTACCAGAGCATTTAGCAGCACATATCACTTTAGGAAGTTGGCCGATCTTGCCAATTTTTGATTATCTCCAACAGTTAGGTAACCTAGAGCAAAATGAGATGTTTCACGTCTTTAATATGGGGATCGGGATGGTCGTGTGCATTGCAAAAGATCAATTCGAAACGTTAGCAGAGCAGTTTAATACTTGTGCTACTCCGTTTTATGTCATTGGTTCTGTAAAAGAAAAACACCAAGACGACCTAGTTTTTGAGGAGACGCTATGAAAATCGCTATTTTTGCTTCTGGAAATGGGCAGAATTTTGAAGAGATCGTCAAGGCTAGCTTAGAGGAAGACTTTCCAGCAGAAATCGGTTGTTTAATTTGTGATAAAGCGAATGCTAAAGTAGTTGAACGAGCGGAACGTTTAGCTGTTCCTTATTACGTTATTGAGCCGTGTTATTTTGCCACTAAAGTAGAATATGAAAAACAGGTCCTTTATTATTTGAATGAACACGCGATCGATTGGATCATCTTAGCTGGTTACATGCGTTTGATTGGTAAGACCATCTTACAACCTTATACGCATAAGATTATCAATCTTCATCCATCTTTATTGCCAGCATTTATTGGAAAAGACAGTATCGAACGAGCCTTCGAAGAAAAAGTCGCTTATTCTGGAATTACGATCCATTATGTAGATGCTGGGATGGACACTGGGCCAATCATTTTTCAAAAACAAGTGCCTTTAGATGAAGGCGAATCTCTTGCGCAATTTGCGACAAAAATTCATGAAGTCGAACATCACTATTATCCAAAAGTTATCCAGGATTTACTTAAAGGAGAGAAAACGATATGACAAAACGTGCATTAATCAGTGTATCAGACAAAACCGGGATTATAGACTTTGCAAAAGCCTTACGACAAGCAGATTTTGAAATCATTTCCACAGGAGGCACTCGAGCTGTGTTGCAACAGGCTGGAGTGGAAACGATTGAAATCGATGCGGTAACGGGATTCAAAGAGATGTTAGATGGACGAGTAAAAACATTGCATCCGATGATTCATGCTGGGTTATTAGCAGATCTAAGCAAAGCCTCACATGTAGAAGCTTTAGCAGAAAATGAAATCACACCGATCGATCTCGTAGTGGTGAATTTATATCCTTTTGCGAAAACGATTGCCAACCCTGATGTGATCGAAGCGCAAGCAATCGAACAAATCGATATCGGTGGTCCAAGCATGTTGCGTTCAGCAGCCAAAAATTTTGCGCACGTTACCGTCGTGGTAGATCAAAAAGATTATGCGCACGTGCTTAGTGAAATCAACGAAATCGGCAAACCAAGCTATCAAACACGCCGGAATTTAGCGATGAAAGTGTTTCAACATACCGCAAGTTATGATGCGATGATCGCCAATTATTTTATCGCTCAAGAAGCACATTTGCCTGAAAAACTAGTGCTTTCTTACACTCAAAAGCAACCGTTACGTTATGGTGAAAATCCTCATCAAGAAGCGGCTTTTTATGTGCAAGAACAAGCGACAAAAGATACGATCGCTGGAGCGACACAGTTACACGGGAAAGCATTGTCTTATAACAACATTAAAGATGCAGATGCTGCTTTAGAAATTGCTAAGGAATTCCAAAAACCAACAGTCGTGGCGGTTAAGCATATGAATCCATGTGGTGTGGGCAGTGCCGACACGTTAGCTGGAGCGTTTGAAAAAGCCTATGCAGCGGATCCAGTTTCAATCTTTGGTGGAATCATTGCATGTAATCGTGAAGTGGATGTCCAGGTAGCACAACAGATGAGTCAATTGTTTTTAGAAGTAATTTTAGCACCAAGCTATACTCCAGAAGCACAAGCATTATTAGAAAAGAAAAAAAATCTTCGTTTGCTTCAAATTGAATTAAAAACGAAAAAAACAGAGGCCTGGGAATATACTTCTGTAAGTGGTGGAATGCTTGTACAAGCAGTGGACGCACAAAAAACAGAAGTCTCCGATTGGGAAGTCGTGACCAAACGTAATCCTTCAGAAGCAGAAATTGAGGCTTTATTGTTTGCATGGCGTACGGTAAAACACGTGAAATCAAATGCAATCGTTTTGGCTGACCACACACAAACAGTTGGTATCGGAGCAGGACAAATGAACCGAGTGGGATCCGTAGAAATCGCGTTGAACCAAGCAAAAGATAAAATGGATCAAACAACGATCGCGCTTGCAAGTGATGCTTTTTTCCCGATGTCTGATAGCGTGGAAGTTGCTGCGACAAATGGCATCAAAGCCATTATTCAACCTGGAGGAAGCATCAAAGATCAAGAATCGATTGATATGGCCAATAAATATGGAGTGACGATGATCTTTACCCATTCTCGTCATTTCCGTCATTAAGAGGAGAAGTCGATGAATGTATTAGTTGTAGGTCAAGGTGGACGAGAACATGCGATTGCAAAAACGCTGCTTCAAGATCAGCAAGTCACTACTGTCTATTGTTGCCCGGGAAATTGTGGGATGACAGAAGCGGGGATCGAAGTCGTGGCAATCGATGCGATGGATTTTGCACGATTAAGTGCGTTTGCGCAGCAGCATCAAGTTGAGTTTACGATCGTTGGTCCTGAACAACCACTCTCAGCTGGGATTGTGGATCATTTTAAGGCTAAAGGGCAATTGATTTTTGGTCCTAGTCAACAAGCGACACAGTTAGAAAGTTCAAAATCGTTTGCAAAAGCCATCATGAAAGAATTAGGGATCTTAACTGCTTCTTATCAAATCTGTACGAATGTTGAGCAAGGAAAAGCGTATCTTAAAACGCAAACTTTTCCAATTGTATTGAAAGCAGATGGTTTGGCTTCAGGAAAAGGCGTATTTATTTGTCAGGATTTCACAGAAAGTTGTCAGGTTTTAGAAATGCTATTTGACAAATTGGCTACAACAGTTGTTATCGAACAGTATTTAGAAGGAGAAGAATTCACACTGATGGCCTTCGTTGACAAAACACGTATCTATCCAATGGTATTAGCTCAAGACCACAAGCAAGCCTATGATGATGACCAAGGTCCAAATACTGGTGGGATGGGCGCGTATGCACCGCTGCCACAATTTAATGAAACGATCACAAAGCAAGTTGTAGAAACGGTCATGCAGCCGGTCGTTTCGCATCTGGCAAATAAAGGGATGCCATTTACTGGAATTTTGTATGCAGGGATGATGCAAACGAAAGAAGGGTTGTATGTCATTGAATTTAATACGCGCTTTGGTGATCCAGAAGCACAGGTCGTGTTGCCTTTATTAGAAAGTAGTTTGGTGCAAATTATTCGCTCGCTCCTTCATCACGAAGTACCTGAAGTGCATTTTTCAAATCAAACGAGCGTAGCAGTTGTTGTCGCGCGTAAAGAATATCCAGAACAGCCAACACCACAACAGCCATTTCCTACAATCGTATTACCCACTAGCCAAGTGTTCTATTCAAATTTAAGTAAAGAAAAAGGAACATTATATACAGATGGTGGACGTATTTTTGTAGCTCAACAACTAGGAGAATCATTAGCGTCAGTTCGTGCATCGCTATATCAAGAGTTAGAAAAAAATAACTGGACAAATTTACGTTATCGTCGCGATATCGGTGATCGATTTGCCAAAAGACGAACAATTATCGAATAATGTTTAAGAAAAGGTTGGCATATCTTGTTTTTCTTGCGTAAATAGCGTAAATTGTTACCGTTGAGTGTGCGTGTACGGACACGATAAAACGGACAATAAATAAGCGAGGTATATTTATGTTTGAGATGAAAGTATTTGATTATGAAGATATCCAATTAGTACCGAATAAATGTATTGTAACGAGCCGTTCAGAATGTGATACGACAGTTACTTTAGGAAAGCATTCATTTAAGATGCCAGTTGTGCCAGCAAATATGCAAACAATCATTGATGAAACAATTGCTGAATTTTTAGCAGCCAATGGCTATTTTTATATTATGCACCGTTTTGATGAAGCAGCGCGTGTCCAATTTGTCAAAGAGATGCAAGCAAAAGGATATATTAGTTCAATCAGTGTGGGTGTCAAACCTGAAGAATATGCCTTTGTTGATCAACTAGCTAATGAACAGTTGATTCCTGATTACATCACGATTGATATTGCGCATGGGCATTCGAACGCGGTGATTGAGATGATCCAATACATCAAATCAAGACTACCTGAAACGTTTGTTATTGCCGGAAATGTAGGTACACCAGAAGCAGTACGTGAATTAGAAAATGCTGGAGCTGATGCGACGAAAGTTGGGATCGGACCTGGTAAAGTATGTATTACAAAAATTAAAACAGGCTTTGGAACAGGTGGTTGGCAATTAGCTGCGGTGCGTTGGTGTGCGAAAGCTGCACGTAAGCCAATCATTGCAGATGGTGGGATTCGAACACACGGGGATATCGCAAAATCGATTCGTTTTGGTGCGACGATGGTAATGATCGGCTCGCTTTTTGCAGGTCATGAAGAATCTCCAGGTGAAACCATCGAAGAAAATGGCGTACTAATGAAAGAATATTTTGGCTCAGCTTCTGAGTTCCAAAAAGGTGAAAAGAAAAATGTTGAAGGTAAAAAAATCTGGTTGCCTTATAAAGGATCATTAAAGGATACATTGATTGAGATGCAACAAGATTTACAATCTTCAATTTCTTATGCAGGTGGAAAAGATTTAGAAGCGATCCGTAAAGTGGATTACGTGATTGTAAAAAATTCGATCTTCAATGGAGATACGATTTAATAACAAAGAAGGCTGTGACAGAAATGGACAGCTTCAAATAATAAGCCGTAACATTCCGATAATAGGCTCGCCTATTTTGGGAATGATTCGGCTTATTTTTTTAATAAAACACCGTGTATTCCTTCTAAAGAGTTGTGACAGACTTCTGTTCTATCCTTTTTTAGTTGTAATAGCCTGTCTTTTCGAAATACCATGTAAAGAGTCCTTCGAAAAAAAAGATGCAATCGTCTCGTAAAGAAAGATTGAAGGATAACATCATATCTTGAACAAGTACACGTGCACAGTTTGTCGGATCAGGATTTTGATACTGTTCGTGGATACGGACAAAGTCATACACTTGAAACAATGGCAACTCAAGTGTCCATAATAAGAAAAAATACCCGCTGATGATCAATAGATGTTCTGAAAAAGTGGAGTGGATATTCAATCGCCTTTGTAAAAAATGATAAAAGGCGATAGTGTTGGTTGACTGTAAAAAAGTCGGGAGTCCAAGTGAAGCAAAAAGCGGTGGTAAAGAAGGATTCTCAGTTGACCAATCCATGTTCTCAATAATAGAGGAGTCAGGTACTGATTGTTTAAGAGATAGCGTAAGTAGCTGGATAAATCGTTGCTCAAAGGAGCCAACAGTGCGATCGTTTGTAAAGTGTTCTTCTAGTGTGAGAGAAAGATAGAGAATAAAGCGCTGAATCGTTCCGGTCTTTGTGGTTGAAAACGACATTGGGGAGGAAGTAAAGTGAATGTCTTTAAAATCAGAAAAATAGCGTTGAATCGATTGCATCAAACGGCTGATCGTTGCTTCGCTTACAGCATATTGGACGGCCAATTTTTGTTGTGTCAAGATGGGGTGGTGCAAGAGTTGTTTAAAGATCATGATTTCATATTTCTCTTTAAATGCAAATGCATACTGTGCGTGATAGGTGATAGTTGGCATGTTTGTCATAAAAAAACGGTTTTTCTGGATTAAAAATAAAGGGATGCCTGCTGCAAGGTTTGCTTGCTCGATGATTTTCTTACCTGAAAGTAAAGAAAGGTGATGATCCAGACACAATTGTTCTAAATTTGTTCCAGAAGCAGCTGGAGATAAGTGATCGATAAAAGAGAAACAGTCATAAATCGATGAAGTGAATAGTTGACGGATGGGAAACATGGCGCTCTCCTTTTTTCTGTTATAGTATAATTTGTGTTGTGTCACATACAGATGTGAAAGTTAGCTAGAGGTGCGTGTTGAAAGCCGATGGTGGAGTTAAGTTCAGTATAAAAGAAAACACTATGAATATAAAGCGCTTTTTTATAGTCTAATTTTAATGAATCTCATTTTACGTTAAAAAAACAAATGCAAGTAATCACAAATATACGAAACAGTCTGTTATTTCTGTTATAATTTGTTCCTTTTTTCTGTTTTTATAATCATTTCAATATGTGAAATCAATCACTTTTGTAGAGATGACATACGCTTACTTCCTCATTAAATAATTAAATAAAGAAAGTCATAAAAACATTTTACTTGTCTTATTTTGCTAAAGATGATAATTTATACATGTAAATCATTTTTGCAGTAATACAGAAATGTGTACTGTTATATTTGATAATGAAAGATTCTCAAGAAGAATTAAGAGAGGAAAGTGTGACAAGATGGCAAAGAAAAAAACAATTGACTTTGAAGCTTTGTTAAAAAATATCAACGCTGATTTCCCAACTTACCAAGCATTGGATCAAGATGGAAATGTTGTAAATGAAGCTCTAGTACCAGATTTAAGTGATGAGGAATTAGTAGATTTAATGACTCGTATGGTTTGGTCTCGTGTGTTAAATGAACGTTCAACTGCATTGAACCGCCAAGGTCGTCTAGGATTCTTCGCACCAACTGCTGGTCAAGAAGCAAGCCAATTAGCAAGTCATTTTGCTTTTGAAAAAGAAGACGTATTATTACCAGGTTACCGTGATGTACCTCAATTGATCCAACACGGCCTACCTTTAAAAGAAGCTTTCCTATGGTCTCGTGGACACGTTGCCGGAAACTTATATCCTGAAAGCCTAAAAGCTTTACCACCACAAATCATCATCGGTGCACAATACGTGCAAGCAGCTGGTGTTGCTTTAGGTCTTAAAAAACGTAACAAACCAAACGTAGCAATCACTTATACTGGTGATGGAGGATCTTCACAAGGAGATTTCTACGAAGCAATCAACTTCGCTGGAGCTTACAAAGCAAACGCAGTATTCTACATCCAAAACAATGGATTTGCGATTTCGACTCCACGTGAAAAACAATCTGCTGCACACACACTTGCACAAAAAGCAGTAGCAGCTGGAATCCCTGGTATCCAAGTAGATGGTATGGATCCATTAGCAGTTTACACTGTGTCTAAAATGGCTAGAGAATGGTCAGTAGCTGGAAACGGTCCTGTGTTAATCGAAACATTAACTTACCGTTACGGTCCACATACACTTTCAGGTGATGATCCAACCCGTTACCGTACAAAAGACATGGATAACGAGTGGGAATTAAAAGATCCATTGATTCGCTTCCGTAAATACCTAGAAGCAAAAGGAATCTGGTCTGAAGAAAAAGAACAAGAAATCATCGATGCGACTAAAGAAGAAATCAAAGCAGCTGTTGCAGAAGCAGATAAAGTTCCAAAACAAAAAGTTTCTGATTTCTTGAAGAGCATGTTTGAAGTTCAACCACAATCAATTAAAGAACAAATTGAATTCTACGAAGCGAAGGAGTCGAAATAACAGATGGCACAAAAAACAATGATCCAAGCAATCACTGATGCCCTTGCTCTTGAATTAGGCAATGACGAAAACGTCCTAGTATTTGGTGAAGACGTTGGTAATAATGGTGGAGTTTTCCGCGCAACTGAAGGATTACAAGAAAAATATGGCGAAGACCGCGTATTTGATACACCATTAGCAGAATCAGGTATTGCTGGTTTAGCATTCGGTTTAGCACTTGAAGGATTCCGTCCAGTGCCAGAATTACAATTCTTCGGTTTTGTATTTGAAGCAATGGATGAAGTTGTAGCTCAAATGGCGCGTACTCGTTACCGCATGGGTGGCACACGTAATCTTCCAATCGTTGTACGTTCACCATTTGGTGGTGGAGTACACACTCCAGAATTACACTCAGATAACTTAGAAGGATTGATCGCTCAATCTCCTGGTATCCGTGTTGTAATTCCATCAAATCCATACGATGCAAAAGGATTATTAATTGCTTCTATCCGTAGCAATGATCCAGTTGTTTTCTTAGAGCACATGAAACTTTACCGTTCTTTCCGTGAAGAAGTGCCAGAAGAAGCTTATGAAGTACCATTAGATCAAGCAGCAGTTACCCGTGAAGGTTCTGATGTATCGATCATCACTTATGGTGCAATGGTTCGTGAAGCAATCAAAGCGGCTGAAGCAGTTGAAAAAGACGGCATCAGTGTTGAAATCATCGACTTGCGTACTGTAGCTCCTTTAGATATCAAAACAATCATTGACTCTGTTGAAAAAACAGGCCGTGTTGTTGTTGTTCAAGAAGCGCAAAAACAAGCCGGCGTTGGTGCACAAGTGGCATCTGAAATCGCTGAACGTGCGATCTTATCATTAGAAGCACCAATCGGACGTGTTTCTGCTCCAGATACTGTCTTCCCATTTGGTCAAGCTGAAAATGCTTGGTTACCAAACGCAGCAGATATCGAAGCTAAAGTAAGAGAAATCGCAAACTTCTAAGGTAATCAGAAAGGACGAAAGCAAACATGGCATTTCAATTTAAATTACCAGACATCGGTGAAGGAATCGCAGAAGGCGAAATCGTAAAATGGTTCGTTAAAGTCGGCGACACAATCAACGAAGACGATACGTTATTAGAAGTACAAAATGACAAGTCAGTTGAAGAAATCCCTTCTCCAGTAACTGGAACAGTAAAAAATATCCTTGTATCAGAAGGTACAGTAGCAAACGTAGGCGATGTGTTAGTTGAAATCGACGCACCTGGTCACGAAGACGATGCCCCTGCAGCTCCTGCACAAGAACAAACTCCAGAAGCTCCAGCTGCAGAACCTCAAGCTGCTGCAAGCGAAGGTGTTTTCCAATTCAAATTACCTGATATCGGTGAAGGAATCGCAGAAGGCGAAATCGTAAAATGGTTCGTTAAAGCTGGCGATACTATCAACGAAGATGATACATTACTAGAAGTACAAAACGATAAATCAGTTGAAGAGATCCCTTCTCCAGTAACTGGTACTGTCAAAACAATCGTGGTAGCTGAAGGTACAGTAGCAAACGTTGGTGACGTGTTAGTTGAAATCGACGCACCAGGCCACAATAGCGCACCAGCTGCAGCACCAGCTCAAGCAGAAGCTCCTAAAGCAGCTGCATCTACTGGCGATGCTTCAGTTGTTTCAGCTCAAGATCCAAACAAACGCGTGTTGGCAATGCCTTCAGTACGCCAATTTGCTCGTGAAAACGATGTAGACATTACACAAGTAGTCGCTACAGGCAAAAACGGTCGCGTGACAAAAGAAGATATCCAAAGCTTTATGGCTGGTGGCGCTCCGGCTGCTGCAGCTCCTGCTCAAGAAGCACCTAAAGCTGAAGCGAAAGAAGAAAAAGCTACAGCACCAGCTAAAGCATTTACTTCAAACGTAGCTGAAATGGAAACTCGTGAAAAAATGACACCAACTCGCCGTGCGATTGCCAAAGCAATGGTAAACAGCAAACAAACAGCGCCTCACGTGACATTACACGATGAAGTTGAAGTATCTAAATTATGGGATCAACGTAAGAAATTTAAAGAAGTGGCTGCTGCAAACGGCACGAAATTAACTTTCTTACCATACGTAGTCAAAGCATTAACGGCTACTGTGAAAAAATTCCCGATCTTAAATGCTTCAATCGACGACGCTTCTCAAGAGATCGTCTTCAAACATTACTACAATATCGGTATCGCAACCGATACAGATCACGGATTATATGTACCTAATGTGAAAGACGCAGACCGCAAAGGATTATTTGCAATCGCAGATGAAATCAATGCTAAAGCTGGTCTAGCACAAGAAGGTAAATTATCTGCTGAAGATATGCGTAACGGAAGTATTACAATCAGTAACATCGGTTCAGTTGGTGGAACTTGGTTCACACCAGTAATCAACTACCCTGAAGTTGCGATTTTAGGTGTAGGTACAATTGTTCAACAACCAATTGTAAATGCAGAAGGCGAAATCGTTGTTGGTCGTATGATGAAATTATCATTTAGTTTCGACCACCGTATCGTAGACGGAGCGACTGCTCAAAAAGCGATGAACAACATTAAACGTCTGTTAGCAGATCCAGAGTTACTATTAATGGAAGGATGATAAACAAATGGTAGTTGGAGATTTCGCTGTAGAATTAGATACAGTTGTAATTGGAGCAGGACCTGGTGGCTATGTAGCTGCCATCCGTGCTGCCCAAATGGGTCAAAAAGTAGCAATCATTGAACGTGAATATATCGGAGGCGTTTGTTTAAACGTTGGATGTATTCCTTCAAAAGCTTTGATTTCTGCTGGTCATCATTTCCAAGAAGCAAAAGAATCAGAAATGTTTGGCGTGACTGCTGAAAATGTAAACTTAGACTTTACAAAAACACAAGACTGGAAAAACAATGGAGTAGTGAACAAATTAACTTCAGGTGTTAGCATGCTCTTGAAAAAAAATAAAGTTGAAGTAATCGAAGGAGAAGCATTCTTCGTGGATGACCATACATTACGTGTGATCCACCCAGATTCTGCTCAAACGTATTCATTCAACAATGCGATCATCGCAACAGGTTCTCGTCCAATCGAAATCAAAGGATTTAAATTTGGCGGCCGCGTACTAGATTCAACTGGCGGTTTGAACTTGACTGAAGTTCCGAAGAAATTCGTGATCATCGGTGGTGGTGTTATCGGTTCAGAATTAGGTAGTGCGTATGCAAACCTAGGTTCTGACGTAACCATCCTTGAAGGCTCTCCTCAAATTTTACCAACGTATGAAAAAGACATGGTAAAACTTGTTGAAGCGGACTTTAAGAAAAAAGGCATTACAACTGTCACTAAAGCAATGGCTAAAGAAGCCATTGACAATGGCGATAGCGTAACTGTGAAATACGAAGTAGACGGTAAAGAAGAATCTGTTACTGCTGACTACGTAATGGTAACAGTTGGTCGTCGTGCAAACACTGATGACATGGGCTTAGAACAAGCTGGTGTTGAAGTGGGCGAACGTGGATTAATCCAAGTAGACAACCAAGGCCGTACAAATGTGAAGAACATTTTCGCAATTGGCGATATCACACCTGGTGCTGCACTTGCGCATAAAGCAAGTTATGAAGCAAAAATTGCTGCTGAAGCGATTGCTGGTAAAAAAGTAGCGATCGATTACAAAGCAATGCCAGCTGTAGCCTTTACAGATCCTGAATTAGCAAGTGTTGGAATGACAATTGCTGAAGCGAAAGCTGCAGGAATCGAAGCAAAAGCGGTGAAATTCCCATTTGCTGGAAATGGCCGTGCATTATCATTAGGAAGAACTGAAGGATTTATCCGTTTAGTGACTTCTGTTGACGATAATGTGATCATCGGAGCTCAAATCGCCGGTGTAAGTGCTTCAGATATGATTTCTGAATTAGCGCTTGCGATTGAATCTGGTATGAATGCTGAAGATATCGCATTAACTATCCACCCTCACCCATCTTTAGGTGAAATCGTGATGGATGCTTCTGAATTAGCATTAGGCTTACCAATTCACGCGTAATTTCAAATAGACCAATCGAGGAATCGATTGGTCTATTTTTTTTACTTGTAGTAAAATAAAGCATAGACTAAAAATAGATAAGGAATGAGTCGATGGAAGAGTATCAATATCCGCTAGATCTGGAATGGACGACAGCTGAAATGGTAAAAGTCGTTAAGATGTGGGAAATCTTAGAAAAGAGTTACGAACAAAATGTGACCGTAGAACAATTTTTAGCAGCATATCAAGAATTTAAAACGGTCGTACGTTCAATCGGTGAGGAACGAAAATTAGGACGTGAATTTGAAGCTGCTTCAGGATATTCCTTATATCACGCTGTAAAACATGCCAAAGCGCTCCAAACAGGGAAATTTTCGATGAAAGGAGTACGCCGTTAATGAATATGATGGCTGATATCGAACAGTTACTTAGACAAGCAGGTGAAAAAATCAAGGCAGCGTCAGCAAATACAAACATTCAAGTCGATACAAAGACCGATCGCAAAGACCTTGTGACCAATATGGATAAAGAGATTCAACGTTTTTTGATCGACGCGATTTTAACACAAGATCCTGATGCAAAAATTATGGCAGAAGAAAATGGTCGCGATCAACTCAATGATTTTTCTGGTAGAGTGTATATTATCGACCCAATCGATGGCACATTAAATTTTGTTCTAGAACAAGAAAATTTTTGTGTGATGGTGGGCATCTATGAAGACAAACGACCAGTACTAGGATTTATTTACGATGTCGTCAAAGAACAAATGCTTTGTGGAGGACCTAGTGAGGGTGTGTATTGTAACGGAACAAAAATAAATGCACCGCAAGATCTTGGACTTAGTGAAGGTTTATTAGGCTTGAATTCCGGGATGTATGCGGCCAATTTTCATCATGCGCGTGATTTAGGACAACAAGCGATGGGCGTTAGAATGTTAGGTTGCGCAGGAATAGAATTGAGTGCTTTGTTATTAGGGCAACGGATTGGGTACATCTCGAATCTATCGCCATGGGATTATGCTGCAGGTGGAGTGTTATTAGAAACATTTGGGATGAAGATGAGCCGCTTAGATGGGCAACCACTCTCATTTTCTGGTCGAGAATATTTTATTGCGGGGACTAAAAAAGCCTATACAGAAATGATAGCATTGACAAAACAAGAAAATTAGAACAAAATGAAAACTTTCTACTATATTTCAGATTATTTTTCTGTTATAATGACTTGTTGAGTAAATGTTAAAATCGAAGGAGTTAATACAATTGAATTATAGAAATGATATTCGTAACGTCGCTATTATTGCCCACGTTGACCATGGTAAAACAACTTTAGTAGATGAATTATTAAAACAATCTACGACTTTAAATGCCCGTACACAGTTACAAGAACGTGCAATGGATTCAAATGCACTAGAACAAGAGCGTGGGATTACAATCTTAGCTAAAAACACGGCTGTAGACTACAATGGAACACGTATCAACATTTTAGATACCCCTGGACATGCCGATTTTGGTGGAGAAGTAGAACGTATCATGAAAATGGTTGATGGAGTTGTCTTAGTCGTAGATGCTTACGAAGGAACAATGCCTCAAACACGTTTTGTATTGAAAAAAGCTTTGGAACAAAATGTTGTCCCAATCGTAGTTGTAAATAAAATCGACAAACCATCAGCACGTCCAGAACACGTAGTTGATGAAGTGTTGGAATTATTTATCGAATTAGGAGCAGACGATGAGCAATTAGATTTCCCAGTTATCTATGCATCAGCATTAAATGGAACCTCTAGTTTATCAGATAACCCTGCTGATCAAACAGAAACAATGGCACCAATCTTTGACACGATCGTGGAACATATTCCAGCACCAGTGGACAATAGCGATGAGCCATTACAATTCCAAGTGTCTTTATTAGACTACAATGACTATGTTGGTCGTATCGGTATCGGACGTGTGTTCCGTGGAACAATCCGTGTTGGTGACCAAGTAGCTTTAATGAAATTAGACGGAACCGTAAAACGTTTCCGCGTTACAAAAATCTTTGGTTTCTTTGGATTACAACGTGAAGAAATCCAAGAAGCAAAAGCTGGAGACTTGATTGCCGTATCTGGTATGGAAGATATCTTCGTTGGAGAAACGGTAACACCATTTGACCATCAAGATGCGCTACCAATCTTACACATTGACGAACCAACATTACAAATGACATTTTTAGTAAACAACTCACCTTTTGCTGGACGCGAAGGAAAATGGGTAACGTCTCGTAAAATCGAAGAACGTTTAATGGCTGAATTACAGACAGACGTATCTTTACGTGTAGAACCACTTGGACCAGATTCTTGGATCGTATCTGGACGTGGAGAATTGCATTTGTCGATCTTGATCGAAAACATGCGTCGTGAAGGATTCGAGCTACAAGTATCTCGTCCTGAAGTCATCGAACGCGAAATCGATGGCGTGAAATGTGAACCTTTTGAACGTGTGCAAATCGATACACCTGAAGAATACATGGGGTCAATCATTGAATCTTTAGGAACACGTAAAGCAGAAATGCAAGATATGATCCATACAGGAAATGGTCAAGTACGAATCATCTTCTTAGCACCAGCACGTGGATTAATTGGATATACAACGGAATTCTTATCAATGACTCGTGGATATGGAATCATGCACCACACGTTTGATCAATATCTACCAATGATCAAAGGTCAACTTGGTGGACGTCATAACGGTGCTTTAGTATCGATCGATACAGGTAAAGCAACGACTTATTCAATCATGAGTGTTGAAGAGCGTGGAACAGTCTTTGTTGAACCAACAACTGAAGTTTACGAAGGGATGATCATTGGAGAAAACTCTCGTGATAACGACTTAACCGTAAACATCACAAAAGCAAAACAAATGACAAACGTTCGTTCAGCGAATAAAGACCAAACTTCTGTCATCAAACGTCCGAAGAAATTAACGTTAGAAGAATCTTTAGAATTCTTAAACGACGATGAGTACTGTGAAGTAACACCAGAGAACATTCGTTTACGTAAACAAATCTTAAACAAAAACGAACGTGAAAAATCTCAAAAGAAACGTAAATAAAACAAATCAAAGAAGCACATTTTTGTGCTTCTTTTTTCTATCGTGAAAAATAAAACTTGAAAGAGAATGCATTCTTTCTTTGAAAATATGCTATAATATTGAAATTAGATAGGAGGAAGTCTTATGGAAACTATTACTCCAGAAATGGCCTATTCGCTTTTATTACAGGAAGCGGATCGGATTCGGATGTTGATTAAAAATCAACAGAATCGTCAATGTATTTCACAATGTAAGGCTTTTGAAGAAGTTGTGGATACACAAATGTATGGATTATCCCGACAAATTGCCTTTGCGACTACATTAGGCGTGATTTCAACTCAAACGGGACATCAGCTATTAAGTCAATTAGAACAAGATTTAAATGTCTTGTATACCGATGTATATGCAGAACAGAAAAATGTTGAGGGCAAGGAGGGTTAGGCTTTGCCTGTCAAAGTAAAAAAACGTCATCTATTAGATTTTTCGATCTTGATCCCGTACCTGATTTTATGTATTGTGGGATTAATGATGGTCTATAGTACTACTTCGTATGAATTATTAGAAAATAATATCAATCCAGCCAAGCAAGCTGTACTCCAATTTTTCTTTTGGGTCATCAGCTTGTTGCTAATGGCTGCGATTTACCGCATGAAAACTACCGTCTTACGTAATCAACGCTTATCAGCACTCGTATTGGCGTGTTTGACCCCATTGATGTTTATTGTGTTTGCTTTTCCTAGGGTCAATGGGTCATTTGGTTGGATCAATATTGGAATTGGGACTTTGCAACCAGCTGAATTTTTAAAATTCGTCACGATCTGGTTTTTAGCTAGTCGGATCGCCAATCGTCAACCAATCATCCAGCATTTTGAAAGCCGTGTGATTTATCACACGTATCATCTGGTCTGGCCACTATTTAGTATTTTTGTATTGGCCCTCTATCCCGATTACGGCAATATGATGGTCTTACTGCTTGTTGTCTTGATGATGCTCTTAGGTAGTGGATTGAATTATTTATATGCGCTTTGTGCAGCAGGTTTTATGCTTGTCGGCAGTTTTATTGTGATTTGGTTGGTTCCTTTGTTATCGGGACTGTTACCAAGTCATGTCGTGAATCGTTTCTTGATTTACAGAGATCCATTTAGTGATGAATATGGGCTAGGTCACCAAGCCGTTCAAGGGTATTACGCGATGTTCAATGGTGGATTGTTTGGTCGTGGTTTAGGCAATAGTATTCAGAAAAAAGGATTTTTGAGTGAAGCGCAGACAGATTACGCTTTTGCTATTTTAGTTGAGGAATTAGGGTTGATTGTAGCAATTTTGCTACTCGCTCTTTTATTATATATGATCGCCCGCATTTTTTTAATTGGCATTCGGTCATCGAATCCATTTAATTCATTAATGTGTATCGGGATTGGATCGCTATTTTTAATTTCGATCTTTATTAATCTTGGCGGCATTACTGGAGTGATTCCTTTGACTGGGATCACGTTTCCTTTTGTGAGTCAAGGTGGATCGAGTTTATTGATGTTTTCAGTATGTATCGGTTTTGTATTGAATATTAGTGCAGACGAAAAGAAAAAACGTTTGCAGCTGATATAAATAAAGTTTTTTGTGATATAGATAAAGTTTTTTGATTGAAGGAGTGGTTAAATGAACAAGGTTCTTGTAGCAAACCGTGGTGAAATTGCCGTACGTGTGTTTCGTGCGTGCGCAGAATTGGGTATTCAAACAGTTGGGGTTTATGCAGCTGAAGATGAGTATTCTGTTCATCGCTTTAAAGCGGATGAAGCCTATTTAGTTGGTAAGGGTAAAAAACCAATTGATGCTTATTTGGATATTGAGAGTATCATTCAAATTGCCAAAGATTCAGGTGCCCAAGCAATTCATCCCGGATATGGTTTTTTATCAGAAAACTTAGCTTTTGCTAAACGTTGCCAAGAAGAAGGTATCGTGTTTATTGGTCCAACTGTTCATCAGTTAGATATTTTTGGGGATAAAATCAAAGCAAAAGAAACAGCACTTGCTGCAGGGATTCAATCCATTCCAGGTACAGATGGTCCTGTTTCTGGCGTGGAAGAAGTGGTCGCTTTTGGTACGGAATTTGGGTATCCGATCATGATCAAGGCAGCACTTGGCGGCGGCGGACGCGGAATGCGTGTGGCACACTCTGAAAAAGAAGCTCGTGAAGGTTATGAACGTGCAAAAAGTGAAGCCAAAGCGGCTTTTGGTAGCGATGAAATTTACGTCGAAAAATATATTCAAGATCCAAAGCACATCGAAGTCCAAATTATTGGAGATACACATGGCAATATCGTCCATTTGTTTGAACGAGATTGCTCCGTTCAACGTCGCCATCAAAAAGTGGTCGAAGTGGCCCCATGTGTCTCAATGGACGATGCTCAACGTGAGAGAATCTGTCAAGCAGCCGTTCAATTGATGAAGCATGTTTCCTATGTTAATGCTGGGACAGTAGAATTCTTAGTTGAGGGCGATCAATTTTATTTTATCGAAGTGAATCCTCGTGTCCAAGTTGAGCACACGATCACAGAAATGATTACCGATATCGATATCGTAACGACGCAAATCCTAGTAGCACAAGGAAAAGAGTTGCATCAAGAAATCGGAATTCCACAACAAAAAGATATCCACTATCGAGGAGTAGCGATCCAATGTCGGGTAACGACAGAAGATCCGATCCAAGATTTCATGCCCGATACTGGAAAAATCGATACGTATCGTTCACCAGGTGGATTTGGTATTCGTTTAGATGTCGGCAATGCTTACGCGGGCGCTGTGGTAACGCCTTATTTTGATTCATTGCTTGTAAAAGTCTGTACACATGCTCAAACGTTTGATGCAGCGATCCAAAAAATGCAACGTTGCTTAAAAGAATTTCGGGTGCGTGGTGTCAAAACCAATATTCCGTTTATGGCAAACGTTGTCGGTCATGAAACGTTCCGTTCAGGACTTGCGAAAACAACATTTATCGATCAAACAGAAGAATTATTCGTCTTCCCAGCAGTGCGCGACCGCGGAAACAAAACGATGAAATATATTTCTGAGATTACAGTAAATGGATTTCCTGGAGTGGAAAAAACGAAAAAAGCGTTCTATCTCACTCCACGTATGCCAAAACAGTTGATTGTTCCTCAAAAAGGAACTTCGTTTAAGCAACTATTAGATCAAGAGGGCGCACAAGCAGTGAGTCAAGCTGTTTTACAAACCAAAGAAGTCTTATTGACGGATACGACATTTAGAGATGCACATCAAAGTTTACTGGCAACACGTATGCGTACACGTGATCTTGTGGCCATTGCTAGCGAGACAGAAGCGGCTATTCCAGAATTATTCTCAAGTGAAATGTGGGGCGGTGCTACGTTTGATGTAGCCTATCGTTTCTTAAACGAAGATCCATGGGAACGTTTGCGTCTATTGCGTAAAAAAATGCCTCATACCTTGCTTCAAATGCTCTTTAGAGGATCGAATGCTGTAGGGTATCAAAACTATCCAGATAATGTGATCCAAGAATTTATCAAAGAAGCAGCGATTCAAGGAATTGATGTTTTCCGAATTTTCGATAGTTTAAACTGGGTACCACAAATGGAAAAAAGTATTCAAACTGTCCGTGATGCAGGGAAAATTGCTGAAGCGACTATTTGTTATACAGGAGATATCAATGATGCAACCCGTGGCAAATATTCGATCGAATATTACAAAGCATTAGCAAAAGAATTAGAACAACTTGGTGCTCATGTCATTGCCATCAAAGATATGGCTGGGTTATTAAAACCACAAGCGGCGTATCGTTTAATCAGTGAATTAAAAGATACCGTTTCTGTACCGATCCACTTGCATACACATGATACAAGTGGGAATGGGATTATGACGTATTCAGAAGCTGTGAATGCAGGGGTGGATATCGTAGACGTCGCGATGAGTGCGATGAGTAGCAGCACGAGTCAACCAAGTATCAGCAGTTTATACTTTGCGTTATTGGATGCGCCACGTGCGCCAAAATTAGAGATTGAACAAGTGCAACAACTCAATCACTATTGGGAAGATGTTCGTAAATATTACCATTCATTTGAAAATGGCGTGAGTGTACCACAAACAGAAGTTTATGCCCATGAAATGCCAGGTGGACAATATTCAAATCTACAGCAACAAGCAAAAGCTGTTGGTCTAGAAGACAAATGGGATGAAATCAAAACGATGTATCACCATGTCAATATGATGTTTGGCGATATTGTAAAAGTAACACCTTCTTCAAAAGTAGTAGGCGATATGGCTTTATTTATGGTCCAAAACGATTTAACGGAAGAATTGATTTATGAAAAAGGCGATACCATCGACTTTCCTGAATCAGTCATTCAATTTTTCCGCGGTGATCTAGGACAACCAGTCGGAGGATTCCCTGAACGTTTACAAAACGTGATTTTAAAAGAGCGTACACCATTAAACGATCGTCCTGGAGTGTATGCCAAGGCTGTTGATTTTGATGAAACTGCGCAAGAATTAGCGCAATTGATCGGCTATACACCAACGAAAAAAGAAGTCTTAAGCTACATCATGTATCCACAAGTCTTCTTAAATTATCGTAAAGCTTATGATCAATTTGCAGATATCCATGTACTAGACACGCCGACATTCTTTGAAGGAATGCGTGTTGGTGAAAAAATCGAAGTAAAACTTGAAAAAGGAAAAGTCTTGATCATTCGTTTAGATGAAATTGGGCAACCAGATATCGAAGGCAATCGAGTCTTATACTTTAACTTAAATGGGCAACGTCGTGAGATCGTCATTCATGATGCTTCGATCATTAGCAGCGTGACTGCGCGCAAAAAAGCTGAGCCAACCAATAAAGAGCATGTTGGTGCAACGATGGCAGGTTCTGTCTTGCAAGTTCTTGTGAAAAAAGGCGATCACATTAAACGCGGAGATACATTGATCGTAACAGAAGCCATGAAGATGGAAACGACGATCGAAGCTCGTTTTGACGCGATTGTTGAACATGTTTATGTCGCTGATGGTGATGCAATCAGTTCTGGTGATTTACTGTTAGAATTAACTGAAAAATAAGTAGAGGAGTGACCGGTGTGAAGTATCGCGGAGTATTATTTTGGATCATGTTGATCTTAGCTTTGATCATCGTATACGCACAACCGGTCTTTTCTACGGGAAAACCTACAACAGCCGTACCTACGACAGCGGTTCATACAACAAAAAATAGCTATGAAACGCTAAAAAGTCAGGGTATGGCGACGTTTGTAGGAAAAGATGTGAACCAATTTATGGAAACGTATGGCCAGCCAACAAATATTGTCGAAACTGGGTTTGGTTATGAACTCTATCTTTACCATCCATCTACTAAAAATGGATACATAGAAGTGAGCGTCGCAAAAAAAACGATTCAAGGAATCAAATTATTGGGAAAACAACAAGCTGATATGGCACCTTTTTCGCTTGGCATGGAGATGAATGATGTAACGAAATTGGTTACCATCTCACCAAATTTTGATTTTACATATCATGAAAAAAAAGTCACGTTAGAACTAGGTGAAGAAGACATGAACTATCGACCGTTGATTGCGCTAGATGATGGCAACTTTGTGATGCTGTTTTTAGATCAAACGACTGGAAAACTATATAGTTTAATGTATCTTTCAAAAGAACTTTTACTAAAACTAGCCCCCTATACGCTGACTGGAAAAGAGCTGCCGACATTTACAGTAAATGAATCTATGGATTGGCAATCGATTAATACGGCAAAACAAGCAATGATCGTCTATCTTTTTTCACTACTAAATTATGAGCAGAACATACCTGCCTATCAAACTTCACCAAATTTTGATCAAAAGGCAACGCAATGGCTTACGGAATTTTTGCTGCATCCAGATGATTATTTGACTACGCAACGAACATTAGCCCTAAAACGAGCGCAAGATCCTGATACTCACGAGCGGTTTTTATTGACAGAAGACGAATGGCTTACTTTAGCGAAAGTATCAAATGATAAAACGCTACAAGTTTTTTTTGAAACGCCAGTCTACGATCCTACGTTTACCCTATTGACATGGAAGAGTAGTGCTTATTTTACACTGTATGATCGTCCTGTGACACGAGCAATGAGTGTTGTCTTTTCCAAGGAAAATATGGTAGTCTTAATACAAGAAATGGAAACTAAAAGTGAGGAAAGTGATGCAAAATGATTTATGATGATCATTTTTTTGCCATTGAAGATCAAATCGATAAATTAGTGGATACATTGATAGAAAGCAAAACTTTTCACGAGTATCAACAAGCCAAACGTCAGATGCACGAAAATCCTGTAGTCCAAGAGTGTGCCAATGAATTCATTCAAGCGAAAATGTCATTTGAGCAAATTGAACGTTTTGGAAAGTTTGCTCCTGATTATAAAGAAAAACAGCGTGCCTTGCGTAAAGCCAAGCGCGCATTAGATATACAAGAAGAAGTGGCGTTGTTTCGTCTAAGTGAAAACGACGTTCAAGCCATTTTAGATGAAACGTGTTTAACGATTGCACATCAAATTTCCAAAGAAATAAAAGTAGATGCCGGTAGTCCGTTTTTTACGACAAGTTCTGGCTGTGGAGGGAATTGTCATGTCAGCTGAATCAACATTTGAACCAGTCAAGCGTCGAGGGATCGTCGTCTTTGTTTACTCGTTAAGGCAAGTCCGTAATCTACGTCGTTACGGTGTCGTGCATTATGTATCGAAATCAATGAAATACGTCATGTTATACGTAAATGAGAGCGATGTCGAAACGGTTTGTCAAAAGATCGAACGCTTGCATTTTGTTCGGGAAGTGTCGCTTTCTCATCGACCAGAAATCGAAATGAATTTTTCAGAGAAAATCGGTACCAAGCAAGCTTATCCAATGATGGATGATGGCTTTGAAGTTGAAGAAAAAAACACCCAAATTCGTTTGGCAGAACATGTATAAAAGAGTTGGGAAGGATTCCTAACTCTTTTTCATTTGAGAAAAGGAGCAAGGTAATGCGAGTAGTAGCAGGTGAATATGGTGGGCGAAAATTAAAGAGTTTAGAAGGCTCGAACACACGTCCGACTACAGATAAAGTGAAGGGAGCGATTTTCAATATGATCGGACCTTATTTTGATGGAGGTCTCGTACTGGATTTATTTTCTGGAAGCGGTGGCTTGGCGATCGAAGCAGTCTCACGTGGGATGGATCATGCGTATTGTGTCGATCGGCATTATCCAGCTGTCAAGGTCATCAATGAGAATATTGCCATTACGAAAGAAGTTGAAAAATTTACGGTTTGGAAAATGGATGCCAAACGTGCATTAAAACAAGCTGAAGAATCACAAATCCTATTTGATTTGATCTTACTTGACCCTCCTTATGCCAAGCAAGAAATCATCAAGCAAATGGAACAATTTCTCACGCTAGGCTTGGTGCGAAACGGAAGCCGTATCGTCTGTGAGACCGATCGCAATGTTCAATTGCCTAAAGAGATTATGGGATATCGATTGTTACGCCACCAAGAATATGGAACGACAGCAATCGATATTTACATCGTAGAAAAGTAGGTGGAACTATTGGAAACAATTGGATTATTCCCTGGAAGTTTCGATCCGATTACACTCGGTCATCTGGATTTGATTCGCCGTAGTGCAAAATTAGTGGATCGTTTATATGTGGGGGTGTTTCAAAATACAGCAAAAGTCGGTTTTTTATCCAATGAAGAAAAAGTAGCCGCAGTTCAAGCGAGTGTAGCGGATATTCCAAACGTGGTCGTTGTGACTCAAACTTCGGAGTTGACGATCCATTTTGCCCGCTCTTTACAGGCAACGCTATTGATTCGCGGGGTACGTAGTGTGAAAGATTATGAATATGAACGTGATATTGCACTGATGAATCACGAGCTCAATCCTACAATCGAAACGATGATTTTGATCTCAAAACCAGAGTTTGCACATATTAGTTCAAGTATTTTAAAAGAAATTTGGCATTTTAAAGGAAACATCGATCCTTTTGTGCCACAAAGCGTGCAACAACTGTTAAAAAATAGAGGAGAAATGCGATGAGAAAAAATAAATGGCTACTTAATGGGACCTTAGTCGGGGGACTTTTACTCATCGTCTTGGCTATTTTTTTCCCGTTACCTTATTATATCGAAGAGCCAGGGTCTACGATCAACTTAAAAGAGTTAATTACTGTCAATAATCAAAGTGACCAGCAGTCTGGTGAATTCGCATTGACTTCTGTCGGAGTACGTCAAGCAACACCATTGCGATTTGTATTGGCAAAATTTTCCGATTTTGATGAAATCGTCACTGAAAAAGAGTTTTATGGAGAATCGACTAGTGAAGAGTATGATCAAATGCAAAAGTACTATATGCAGTCAGCACAAAACAACGCGATCCAACAAGCACTCTCTTTAGCTAAAAAACCATATATTTGGTCGTATAAAGGTGTTTATGTCATGTCGATCGATACACATTCTAGTTTTTATGGAAAAATTCAAGTTGGCGATACTGTAACAAAAGTTAACGGTCAAGCATTTGAAAACAGTCAAGCCTTCATTGATGCCATCAAAGCGAAAACAGTCGGTGAAGAGGTGACGATCACCTATCTTCATGACGGCAAAAGTTTAGAAGCGACAGGAAAACTAATTGAATTAAGCGAAACGAAAAAAGCTGGCATCGGCATCACGTTAGTCGATCATAGTGAAATCGATTCTAGTATTCCGATCGCGTTTCATATCGAAAACATCGGGGGACCTTCTGCAGGGTTGATGTTCACGTTGGAAATCTACGAACAACTCACTCAGGAAAACTTGCGAAAAGGCAAAAAGATTGCTGGAACAGGAACGATTGATGAAACAGGTCAAGTCGGTCGTATCGGTGGGATTGATAAAAAAGTTGCAAGTGCGAGTAAAGCAGGTTTTGAATTCTTTTTTGCACCAGATGACGAGATTACAAGTGAGGAAAAAGCAAGTGATCCTACGATTCAGTCAAATTATGAAGAAGCAAAAGCTGCAGCGAAAAAACTGGGTACGGATATGAAAATCATTCCGGTCAAAACGGTGCAAGATGCGCTGGATTATCTAAAAGCGCTAACGTGATGAAAAAAGTGTGTTATACTAAAAAAAACGAGAGAAGGACGTGATTGTGTGGAAGTAAAACGCCAAAAACCAATTGTAGAACAATATCACTTTGATATGAAAAATCCAGAAGAAAAGGTAGAGACTTCATTGCAAGTCGGCTTTATGCCACTAACCCCACCAGATGCGGATTATCCTAAAGAAAATAGTATTATCGGTGCACGTTTAGAGTTTACGATCGATTTTCCAGAATTCGTTTTACGCGGTGCTGTAGGCCAAGTGAACCATATTGTAAACCATCAAATTACAAAAGCTGAAGACATCTCAAAAGAAGAAGCAGATGATCTAGTAGCTCCATTATTTGATTTAGTGCAACGTTTAACGTATGAAGTCACTGAAATCGTCACCGATGAACCAGGAATCAAATTAAATTTCAACTCACAAGTGGAGTAATAAGGAGTAGTCCATGTTTTCAAATACGATGCAATTTATGTTATATGTAACCAATGTCGAACAAGCAGCTGTATTTTGGCAATCTTTAGGCTGTATTGAAGTCAGTCGTCAAGAAATGGAAGGCACGACGATTATTGAATTAGCGTTGAACCAAACTTCCGGTGTGCATTTTGTGTTATATGATCGAGAGTTTTTCGAACAACACTCGCCAGAAGTCGTGACTAGTGCTCCTTCGATCATGTTTACTACAGAAGATATCGATGCTTTATATCAAAGCGTATTAGATAGCGAAGTCGCTGTGGGCGATCTGATCCAATTGGAAAATCAATTGGTCTTTAATTTTGCTGATCCAGATGGGAATTATTTTGCAGTGACTAGTATGAGCTAAATCCTGTTTTGGTTTTTCTATCTCTATAGAGCTTGCTCTATAGAGATTTTTTTATAATATGCGTTCAAATTCAGTCCGGTGATCCAAAAAAAGTATTGGTATTTATTTATCAAATACGATAGGGTAAGTAAAAGACAAAAGGAGTTATGTACATGACGATTTATCAATCTATCACAGAATTAGTAGGGAACACTCCAGTAGTTCCCTTACCTCATTTGACAAAAGAAGATGAAGGAACAGTTTATTTAAAGTTAGAAGCATTTAATCCAGGAAGTAGTGTCAAAGATCGGATTGCACTTGCAATGATCGAAGCTGCAGAATCTTCTGGTACGCTACCTCCTAATGGAACAATCATTGAACCTACGTCAGGAAACACTGGGATCGGACTGGCAATGATTGGTGCTGCGAAAGGCTATCGTGTCATTTTGGTGATGCCTGAGACGATGAGTGTCGAACGGCGAAAATTAATGGCTGCGTATGGGGCAGAGTTTGTTTTAACGCCAGGTAGTGAAGGAATCAAAGGTTCGATTGCCAAAGCGCGTGAGCTTGCAGCAGAACATGGTTATTTTATGCCATTACAGTTTGAAAATGAAGCCAATCCAGCGATTCATGAGCAAACAACTGGACCAGAGATCGTTCGTGACTTTAAAGACATCGGATTGGCTGCTTTTGTGGCCGGTGTGGGAACTGGGGGGACGATCACGGGAAGTGCGAAAGTATTAAAAGAAGCCTTTGATACGATCCAAATCGTAGCAGTAGAACCTGCAGAGTCCGCAGTATTGTCTGGGCAAGCCGCTGGACCTCATAAAATCCAAGGGATCGGCACAGGATTTATTCCAAAGGTATTGAATCAAGAGCTAGTAGATGAAGTGTTAGCTATCTCAGTAGAAGAAGCGATGCAAGTTGCACGTGATGTGGCGAAAAAAGAAGGAATTTTAATTGGAATTTCTTCAGGAGCTGCAGTAGCTGGAGCGATTCGAGTAGCAAAAGGCTTAGAGTCAGGACAAAATGTCGTTGTAATCATTCCTGATAACGGCGAGCGGTATCTATCGACTCCATTATATGAAGCATAAAAAAACCGTGTTTAGTCATTCTTTGTGGCTAAGCACGGTTTTTGTTTTGATAAAATTCTAGAAAAAAACAATAAAACATAGTATGATAGAAAGGAAAGAGAGGGTGAATGTCTCGTGGTTGAACAATTAGAACAAGCGATTCATGCATTAAAACATGACAATGTGCGTATCACGCCCCAACGTACAGCGATTTTAGAAGTGTTGATTCATCAACATACTCATCCAACAGCAGAAGAAATCTACCGCGCGATCGCCCCAGATTTTCCGGGAATGAGTGTGGCGACAGTATACAATAATTTACGTTTATTTAGCCAATTAGGATTTGTAACGGAAATGAAATACGGCGATGGTGCGAGCCGGTTTGATTTTACGACTGTACCGCATTACCATGCAATTTGTACTCAATGTGGCAAAATTACAGATTTTAAATATCCTCAATTAGACGATGTGGAGATTGCAGCAAGTAAACTGACAGGGTATACGATCGAGGAACACCGCTTAGAAGTATATGGACTTTGTCCAACATGCCAAAAAACGGCAACAGAAATCGAATAGACCTATAAAGTAAAGAAGTAGATGGAACCTCACGTCACTTCTTTTTCTTTTCTTTATCTAGGAGGAATAGTATGAAATTAACGGCATTTTATTTGATGGGACAGACGGTCTTACCTAATTTATTGCTTCAACATTATCCAAAAATTGGGATGCAACATGAAGAATTTGTATTATGGATCCAACTATATGCCCGTCATCAAAAAGGTGAGGCGTTTCCTGATTTAAAAGAAGTCGCTGAAGATTTACAAATGGATATTCAAGTAGTATACCAGTTGCTCAATCAATTGATCACAAAACAATTGATTAGTATTCAAGCCAAACGTTCTGATTATGGCCAACTAAATGATGAGTTATCCTTTGAATTGATGTACCAAAAATTGGAACAATTGGCGACACAGTTAGAACAAAAAGCAACACAAAACCAACAAGGCATGCACATGAGTCAACTGTATCGTATGTTTGAAGAAGAGTTCGGTCGACCATTATCTAGTATCGAATTTCAACGTATCAAACAATGGGTCCAAGAAGATCATTACACGATCGAATTGATTGAATTGGCTTTAAAAGAAGCGATTTTAAATCAAGTCTATAATCTAAATTATATTGACCGTATTTTATTGGCATGGGAAAAGAAAAATATCCGTACCAAAGAGCAAGTTCAAGCTGCACAAAATGATCGACAACGTCATTTGATGCAAAAAGAAACCAACGACCCGACTCCTCGTAAACTGCCGAAAGTAACCTTGCACAATTGGTTAGAAGGAGAATAAGATGATCAGTAAAGAAAAAACACGTCTTGTAATCGAAGAAATGTTTCAATTGTTTCCAGAAGCACATGGGGAACTGGTTGCTAAAAATGAGTTTGAGCTCTTGATTTCCGTAATGCTTAGTGCACAAGCAACCGATGTTTCAGTAAATAAGGTAACGCCCGCTTTATTTTCGCGTTTTGATACGCCTGAAGCAGTTGTTGAAGCTTCAGTAGAAGAAATCATTCCCTATATTCGCTCGATTGGTTTGTATCGCAATAAAGCCAAAAATATTTATGCTTGTTGTCAAACATTACTTGAACGGTTCAACGGTCAAGTTCCAAAAACACGTGAAGAGTTGATGTCGCTTGCAGGGGTTGGTCGTAAAACAGCAGATGTGGTACTAGCAGATGCGTTTGGGATTCCAGCCTTTGCAGTGGACACACATGTTGAACGGATTAGTAAACGTTTACGGATTTGTCGTTTAGATGCGTCAGTACTAGAAGTAGAAGAGACGTTGATGAAGAAAATACCTGAAGAACTTTGGATCAAAACACATCATACCATGATCTTTTTTGGTCGTTATCATTGTACGGCACGCTCACCAAAATGCGAGACGTGTCCTGTGTTGACGTATTGTCAGGAAGGTAAAGTCCGGATGCGAAAAAAAGGCTCCAGCTAGAAATTAGCTAGAGCCTTTTTTTATGGTGTATTGGATTGGCCGTTACCAGCTTGTCCATTACCAGCTTGTCCATTACCAGCTTGTCCATTACCTGTTTGTCCATTACCTGTTTGTCCATTACCTGTTTGTGCATTATTTGCATTCGTGTTTCCATTTGCATTGTTTTGCGGTGTGGCTGGTGTTTCACTTGAAGTAGGGAGTTCTTCTTGACTTGGTGTCGTTTCTTTAGAAACTTCGCTACTTTGACTTTCTTCAGAAGAAATACTTGCCGAAACTTCAGGAACTGAAGAGCTTGATTCTATTGTAGTCGAACTAGTTTCTTTTGTTTTTGAAGTCGAAGCAGGTATTTCTTCTTTGCTACTTTGTTTTGTTGTTGCATTATTTTTTGTCGTATTGTTTTGCGTGTTCGATGAACTATAACTATCTTTAAAGTATAATTCATTTCCTACTCGAACGACATCATCTGGCTGTACAAAGTCTTCTTGTGTATCAAATGAAGCTGAGATATAACTCATCAATTCACGATAGACATCTGTTGCGACGTGGGATGATAAGTTTGTTACCGGCGTTAGCGGATCTAAATAGCCGATCCAAACAGCCATCGAGTAATGGGGAGTAAACCCAACAAACGTCGTATCTGGATAAACCGATAAGCCATAAGGCGCATCGACTTTAGCTAATTGTTCTTCCGTATAATTTGATGTTCCCGTTTTTCCAGCTTGATACAATCCTTCGATTGCCGCATTGTTACCTAGTCCTGTAATAACGTCTTTTAAAATATCTGTGATCATATAAGCAGTTCCTGGTTGCATCACACGCACGCCTTTTGATTCAAACGTTTCTTGTGTACCATCTTGGTAAACGATTTTGTTGACATATTGTGGCTCATAATACGTTCCACCATTGGCAAATGCGGCATAGGCTGCTGCCATTTTTAAACTAGAAACACCATACTTTGTACCATCTTGTTTGGTATTACTTGAAATGGCATTGGCTTGGGTTAAGTCTTCATATTGGATGTCTAGACTCTTTAAAAATTTCTCAACATCAGAAGCACCTACTTCCATAAATAATTTTGCTGCAGGAACATTTCGTGATTCAGAAAGGGCTGTACGTAACGTGATATTTCCCATATATGAATTGTCCCAGTTATTCACAGCAATATCAGAGCCTTCATAGTCGTAAGGTGCATCTGCGATATATTTTCCAGTCGAGTAATGTAAATGTTCAAAAGCAGGTGCATAGTCTGTGATTGGCTTAACCGTTGAACCAAAATCACGTGCCGTATTGATTGCTAAGTTTTGATCGCCGACTTGACGATTGCGTCCACCTAATTGGGCAACGACTTTTCCAGAATCAACATCGATAACTGTTGAGGCGATTTGCATTTCATCATCTGGATAATCGACATACTCTTGGGTATTGGCGATATCATATAATTTTTTTTGTGCGTCTAAATCAAGATTTGTATAAACTTCTAAGCCATCTGTATAGAGGTCTTTGCCCGTTTTTTCTTTAATTTCAGCGCTGACTTCTGTAATGTAGTTGTCGTAATATTTCCATTCGCTATTTTCCGTATCCAATGGTTTTAAGCCATCTGAGATATCTGTTGCCACAGCTTCTTGATATTGTGATTCACTGATTTTATCGTTATCAAGCATGGCTTTTAAGACCAAATCACGACGTTGTTTAGCAGCCTCTTTATTCACGTAAGGATCATAGTAAGAAGGGGCATTTGGTAAACCCGCTAAGAGTGCAGTTTGTGCAAGTGAAAGTTTGTCTAATGACTTTCCATAATAGGCCTCACTAGCCGTCTCCATTCCATAAAGGCCGTTTGCCATATAGACTTTATTGATGTAATACGTTAAGATTTCTTGTTTTGATTTTTTTCGTTCTAATTGGATCGACAACCAAGCTTCTTGCGCTTTACGCTTTAAGGTTTGGTCAGACTCATTAGTTGAAAAGTACGATAACTTAATCAATTGTTGCGTCAGTGTACTTCCGCCTTGTTTCGTACCATGAAAAATATTGTTGATCGCTGAACCGACGATTCGAATCGGATCGATCCCAATGTGTTTATAAAAGCGACGATCTTCAATCGACACGATTGCATCTTCCAATAACTCAGGGACTTCTGTCGCTGAAATTTTTTCTCGATTTTCTGAACCGATATCAATGAAATTTTCACCATTTGATGAGTACAACTTAGATGAAACTGTCGCGTCTAACTTATTGTCTTCTAAAGCAGGGGCGTTTTTTGCATAAAATCCAAAAATACCGATCCCGATTAAAAAAAGTAAACAGACAGCAAAAATCCCACCTAAAATCAGATTTCGCCAAATATGTTTTTTGGTTTTTTTCTTCTTTGACGGTTTTGAAGTAGGTCGTTTAGTTGTCTGTCGTCGCGATGTCCGTGACTCGTTTGCCATGTGTAGTTTGCTCCTTTGTTTGTAAATACTGATCAACACCTAAAAGATAAGGGATTTGTGGTGCAAATCCAAGTTGCAACTCGATTCCTTTTTCTTCTAAAAGTGCCAGTGGCAGCGACTGTCGTGTAGTAGATGTCCACTGCGTAAGTAATGTTTCACCATCTAGAAAAAAACAACGTTCTAAGCTAGAAAACCATAATAACACAAAACAAATCCCTTGCTGTGCTAAACATGCTCGAATGTGATCAATTTGATGTTGGTGAAAGTTTTTTAAAGGAAAAGACGTCTTATTTTTCGTTTCTTTTGCCTCAAAATCTAAATAATATCCTCGGTATACTCCATTGTAATCCGTTGTCGAGGCTTCCTTAAAATAGGCTTCCTTGATTACTGCGGCACTGCGTTTTGGATAATCCACAGCTACAATTTGAATCGGAGTCGGCTTTTTATGTACAACAGCAAGATTGCGTTGGGCATAGTAGCGGTTTGTCGTATTGATCGCTTCTTCTAATACCATCCCACGATTGGCAAAATTGGGTTTTCGCTTTTTCGATGGTATACTAGAAGTCGGAACGTACGCAGGTTGACCGTTTGGATAACGAAAGACCATAAAATCACACTCCTAGATGTATTATACCAAAAAATAATTCATAAAGAAAAGGGGGAGCGTCATGACGCAAGTCAAGACGATCTTTATTAGTGGGTATCGCAACTATGAAATCGGTATTTTTCAAGAAAAAGATCCAAAAATTGCAGTCATTAAAAAAAGTTTAAAATCGACTTGCATTCAATTAATCGAAGAAGGGGCTACGTGGTTTGTGATCTCAGGCTCTCTTGGCGTAGAATTATGGGCTGCACAAGTAATTCTAGAATTAAAGCAAGAATATGAAGTCTCTTTAGCGGTAATTTCAGCTTATACCGAATTTTTTGCCAAATGGAATGAACAAAACCAACAAGCGATGCAGACCATTTTAGAACAAGCCGATTTTGTCGATGCGGTGAGTCGTCAACCTTATACTTCACCACAACAGTTAAAAAATCATACACAATTCGTATTGGCGCATACAATGGGTTGTGTATTGGTATATGACCCAGAGTATCCAGGGAAAAGTCAATTCTTTATTCGCGATGCAACACAGTATCAAGAATGCCATTCTTATGAAATTCTTTATATTACGATGGATGATTTGCAAAATGCCGCATATTCTGACTAAATGTGTTTGATTTCTGCGCCATTTTTCGATATGATAGGGGAGTATGAAATTGTATTCAATTTAAAAGAGGTGTAAACATGGCAAATTTGATCTATTCTCCGAAAGATATCTTGCAGCAAGAATTTAAAAATAAAATGCGTGGATATGATCCAGTCGAAGTAGATGAATTTTTAGATAACATTATCAAAGATTATGAAACATATGCAAAAGAAATTGTCGCCTTACAAGAAGAAAATGATCGCCTACATGCAAAGGTAGCACAGATGAGTAAAAATCCTGTTGCAACACCAGCACCACGTGCGCAAGTAAGTGAACAACCAAAAAGTCAAACTGTTACAAATTTTGACATCTTAAAACGTTTATCAAATCTTGAAAAAGAAGTATTTGGTAAAAAGTTACAACAAGAAACGAGTGCAGTAAAAGAAATCAAAATTGAAGAAAAAACAGAACCGGTTCAACCTGTCATCACATCAAATTATACACAAGCTGATTTAGAAGATGACAACGAGCGTACGCGTCAGTTTTAATTGTTGCGTACATATTGATTCAATTCGATACAATTGTGATTTTTAGATAATCGCGGTCTACTTGATGTAGGCTGAGGAAAGTCCATGCTCGCACAAGCTGCGATGCTTGTAGTGTTCGTGTCTGGCGAAACCATAAGCCAGAGTACAGTAATGTAACGGCAGGAAAAAAAGCTAAGGCATTTGCTATGCTTGAGTACCCTTGAAAGTGCCACAGTGACGAAGCGATCGGAGAAATCTTATCGGTGGAACGCGGTAAACCCCTCGAGCGAGCAACCCAAACAATGGTCGGGGCGCTTTTTGGAACGGAAAGATAAAGAACGGAACCAAAGAGGCAAGAAATTGCAGATAGATGATTATCCAAGTTGAGTTGCTCCCTGTAATTTGACTGGACAAAACATGGCTTATAGAAAATCACACAAATCAGGGAAATCCTTCCAAATTGGAAGGTTTTTTTTATCATTAAGGAGAGAAAAATGAATCCAAAACAAACATTTCAATTAGTCGCAACAGCAGCAAGCGGATTAGAAGCATTAGTCGGAAAAGAATTACGAGATATGGGAATTGAATGTGTCGTGGAAAATGGCCGCGCACGCTTTGAAGGCACGATCGAGACGATTGCTAAAGCCAATCTATGGTTACGTACAGCGGATCGGATCAAAATCGTTGTTGGAGAATTTGATGCCGTGACGTTTGACGAATTATTCCAAAGAGTCAACGCTTTACCTTGGGAAGATTATTTGCCACTAGATGCAGAATTTCCAGTTGCTGGAAAATCGATCAAGTCGACTTTATACAGCACACCAGATTGTCAAGCGATCACTAAAAAAGCGATTGTCAATCGTTTACGGGAATATTACCATCGCCCGGCTAGTGTGCCATTAGCAGAAACTGGGGCTTTGTTTAAATTAGAAGTCGCGCTGTTAAAAGATCATGTGATGGTCACACTTGATACGACAGGACCTAGTTTATTTAAACGTGGTTATCGTCTAGATAAAGGGGGTGCACCGTTAAAAGAAAATATGGCCGCAGCACTAGTGATGCTGACCAATTGGCGTAAAGATCGTCCTTTTGTCGATCCAGTCTGTGGTTCTGGGACACTTTGTATAGAAGCCGCATTGATCGGCCATAATATTGCACCAGGATTCAACCGTAGTTTTGCATGTGAAGCATGGGATTGGGTCGATAAAGACATTTTTGCGAAAGTGCGGGAAGAAGCCGAAGCTCAAGCCGATTATGATATCGAATTAGATATTATGGGTTCAGATATCAATGGCCGGATGATCGAGATTGCTAAAGCGAATGCTGATGAGATCGGACTAGGTGATTCGATCGTCTTTAAACAGCAAGCAGTAAAAGATTTTAAAACCGAAAAAGAGTATGGTGTGATCGTAGCCAATCCACCATATGGAGAACGTTTAGGCGAAGAAGAAACGGTGCGTCAACTGTATAAAGAAATGGGACAAGCGTTTAAACCGCTGGATACTTGGAGTAAATATATCTTAACGAGTGATTTATTATTTGAAGAGTTCTATGGTCAAAAAGCGACGAAGAAACGCAAACTTTATAATGGTGCTTTACGTACGGATCTTTTCCAATATTGGGGTAAACGCCCACCAAGACCTACAAAACCAACAGAATAGTCGAGAGGATGAGCAACGATGAATGAACAACTCTTTTTACAAGAATTAAAAGAATTAGATTTATTGCAACAAGCGATGACGATCATTGAATGGGATTCGCAAACGGGAATGCCCGAAGCAAGTAGTGAGTATCGTGGTGAAACGATGGGCTATTTATCTAGTATTTATTTTGAGAAAAAAGTCGGGCCGAAAATTAAAGAAGCACTGGATCATTTTGCGGCTCATCCTGAAGAGTTATCTGAAGTGGGACAAGTAGCGTATCGCTTAGTCAAAGAAGACTATGATCTCAATCATGCTGTTCCAAATGAATTGATGGCACAATTTTCTGCCGCGACATCTAAAGCCCACTCGGCGTGGTTAAACAGTCGTGAGCAAAACGACTTTGAGGTCTTTAAAGAAGCTCTAGCGGAAAATATCCGTTTAACAAAAGAGTTGATCCCTTATTGGCAACGTACAGAAAAAACACCGTATGACGTCTTATTGAACCAATATGAACCAAACATGACCACAGAGATTTTGGATGATGTGTTTACACGCTTACGAGATGGTATTATGGATATTAGACAAACGTTAGCCAAAAAAGGAATAGAACCAGATACTACGATCTTGTCACGCTATGTGCCAAAAGCACAACAAGAAGCTTTTATTCGTCAAGTCATTACGCAATTAGGATATGATTTTACTCGCGGCCGCCTAGATGATACGATTCATCCATTTGCTACAGGAATCAATCATCGCGATGTCCGGATTACGACGCGATGGAATGAGCATGATTTTTCGATGGCGACATTTGGTGTGATTCATGAAGCAGGTCACGGGATGTATGAACAAAATATTGCGGAAAAATATGAATACACGCCAGCTCATGAGGGAGCATCGATGGGGATCCATGAATCACAATCGCTATTTAATGAAATTATTATCGGTAGCAATCGTGCATTTTGGAAAAAGCAATACCCCTTGTTCCAAAAGTGTACAGAAGGAACATTCGACGATGTTTCATTTGATGACTTTTATGCGGCATTGAAAAAAACGAAAGCTAGCCTTGTCCGTATCGAAGCAGATAGTTTAACTTATCCGTTACACATCATTATCCGTTACGAAATCGAAAAAATGCTGTTTAATGGAGAAGTGGCAATCGATGACTTACCAGCAATTTGGAACGATAAATACGAAGAATATTTAGGCATTCGACCAGAGACTGATCTTGAAGGGATTTTACAAGATGTCCATTGGTCTGGTGGAAGTTTTGGCTATTTTCCTTCTTATGCTTTAGGCTACATGTATGCCGCACAATTGTTACATGCGATGAAACAAGAAGTAGAAATCGATGCTGTGTTAGCATCAGACGATTATACGCCGATCAAAAATTGGTTAACAAAGCATATCCATCAGTACGGTGCAAGTAAAAAACCAAATGAGCTGATTGTCAATGCCACAAAGGAACCATTAAATCCACAGTATTTACTAGATTATATGCGTGACTTATACTTTACTGTGTATCAGGTAAATGATTCATGTCGCGATTAGTAGCAGTCCAAGATTATGCCAAACAACAGTTGGCACACGATCAGACAGGACATGACTACGCGCACGTGTCGCGTGTCGCCTATTGGGCGAAAAAAATCCTCGATCAAGACAATCTAACAGCAGATCACTTTATCACACTAAGTGCAGCCTATTTGCACGATGTGATCGATGATAAAGTCGTATCAGATAGTGTCGTCGCTAAAGAGCACTTACGCGTATTTTTAGCAACGATTGCGACAGAACAAGAAATAGCTGCTATTTTTTCAATTATTGAACACATGTCATTTTCAGCGAATTTAGCTCAAAAACACGTATTGACAATGGAAGGACAAATTGTTCAAGATGCCGATCGTTTGGATGCGTTGGGAGCATATGGTATTTTACGAACGGCTTATTATGGGGGAAGCAACGGTCATCCGATTTATGATGAAACGATTGCAGTCAATTTGCATCAAGATAAAGCTACGTATCGCAAGGAGACAACGGTGATCAATCATTTTTATGAGAAACTTTTTTTACTAGTAGATCAAATGAATACACAAACTGGAAAAAAAGAGGCAAAACGTCGCGAACGATTCATGCAAGAATTTTTAACAGAATTTTATCATGAGATCGATTTCGATTAAAAAGATAAGAATATAAGTCACTTTAGTTTCTTTTCTTCACGCTTTTCATATAATGGAAGTAAGGAGAGGATACCATGTTTTTTCAACAAGCGATGAAGCCCCAAGAATTATTGTCTGTATTGCCGCATGTGTCCGAGTGTTTCTTTGTTGTCAATGTACAATTACTAGATCGTACGTATCAATTAGCTGTTTACAAATATCAAGAAAGTTATTTTCGTATTCAAGATATGCGTGTGTTTCACCAAGTATATGCAATTGTCAACCAAACGCAAGGAGATGAAGAAGAGCTGTTGCCTTTTATCGAACAAGCTTTAGAAGACAATTTGTATCGTACCTTAGCAGAATGGCTGATTCAAGTCGACCTATCTGTTTTAGCGGTGTTGCCTACGATTCAATCATTAGAACTTGTATATTATGAGTTTATCGAGAATTAAAAAAACCAGACTATGTTTAGTCTGGTTTTTCCATGTATTACGTAGTGCGCCACTCTTTGTAGACAATCACGCAACTAATCACGAATAATACGATCCCTGTAATCAATGCCAACCATAACAGCGAAGGGTCGTATCCATATGTAGCAATAGCGTGTTGTTTACTGATGCGATCTGCTTCATTTAAAATTTGAATACTCAATACGATTAAAAAGCCTGAAATAATCACTAAGACAAAACTCAAATAAGGAATCGTTGAATAATGACGGATCCCTAAAAATAAACAATACAACCCCAACAGAAAAACTGGGATTCCAAATGCAAAAATAGGATATAACATGCCAACACCTCCAGTATAAGAATACTCTTTTTTTGTAAAAATGAAAACCCTTGTGAATTCTGTAAATAGAAAGGAAGCTTATGTTTACTGCGTATGCTGAACCAATTAAGATTGCACTTTTTGTATTCCCGATTCTAGCATTTCTGATTTCGTTCCCGTTTTTTATTTTACAATACCGCAAGTACGGTCGCTTTTTGTTTATCCGTGCCGTCGTGTTGTATTCATTTGTCTTTTATCTACTATGTTCTTATTTTTTAGCGATCTTGCCCCTACCAAGTCGAGAAGCAGTCGCGCAACTAACGACTCCAAAATATGAGTTGATGTTAGGAAAATCACTGCAAGACTTTTTAGCACAAACCGTGTGGCGACCGACAGATATTCATACGTATTTACCCGCTTTAAAACAATCGGTAACGTTGGAACCTTTGTTTAACTTATTATTCTTTTTCCCGTTAGGTGTTTATCTACGTTATTACTTCCGCTTTTCATTGAAAAAAGTCATCGTGTATTCTTTTTTGTGGTCGCTATTTTTTGAAACGACTCAATTGACAGGACTGTATTTCATCTATCCAAGACCTTATCGTTTGTTTGACGTCAATGATCTACTTCACAATACGTTAGGCGGTGTGATTGGCTATTTCTGCGCACCACTTGTGATGATCTTATTCCCAACACGCAAGGAAATGGATCAAAAGTCAAAAGAATTAGGGCACATTGTGACGTATCCAAGACGTTTTGTTGCCTTCTTGATCGATTGTGGAACGATTTATAGTGTTCGTACACTTTTAGCGATCGTGTTGCATGTGACCCATCTGACAACGAATGAGAACTGGACGACGAGCTACTGGACGTATCTGGGTACGATCATGTTGTATTTTGTTGGAGTCACATACCTGACTAAAGGGTATACGCTCGGCAAAAAGATCGTCAAAATTCGTGTTGTAACGACAACAGGCACACCTCCTAGCTTAAAAGATTGTGTAGTTCGCTATGGCTTACTTTATGGGGTTTATGGTAGTTTGGCACAACTATTGTTGTTGATTAATCCTTATATCCCTACGACTGAGGGAATGGGATTAGTGATTTTACTCATGATGACGCTCTTTTTATTGCTTATCCAACTTTTATTTGTAGGTTCGATTGGTTGGGCGATTTTGAACAAAGAACGTCGTTTGTTTTATGAGAAAAAATCACAGACAAGCGAGATAAGTATGAACAATTTGGAAACAAAATAGGAAGTTGTTTGAGAATATGGTATAATCCAAAAGATGTTAAAAGAAAGAAGGTGCTCAAATGTCATTTGAAACATTTGCATTTCAGCCGTTTATTTACGAAGCACTTGCTGAAAAGAAATTTACACAACCGACTCCAGTACAAGAAAAGTTGATTCCAGTGATCCAAAAAGGCAAAAGTGTTGTTGGTCAGTCCCAAACAGGGAGTGGAAAAACACATACATTTTTATTGCCGTTATTTGATAACATTGATCCGAATAAAGAAGAAGTTCAATTAGTGATTACTGCACCAAGTCGTGAATTGGCCACGCAGATTTATGCAGCAGCGAAACAGTTGGCTACTCATGCTACACCAGAGATTCGTGTTACGAATTTTGTCGGGGGTACAGATAAAAAACGTCAAATTGAGCGTTTAGCTAGCCATCAACCACAAGTTGTAATTGGAACACCAGGAAGAATTTTAGATTTGATCAATGAACGTGCGTTAAAAGTACATACGGCATCGGTGTTTGTAGTCGATGAAGCGGACATGACATTAGATATGGGATTTTTAGAAGAAGTCGACAAGATTGCGTCTCATTTACCTGAAAAACTTCAGATGCTTGTATTCTCAGCGACAATTCCAGAAAAATTACGCCCATTTTTAAAAAAATACATGCAAAATCCAGTAATCGAAGAGATTAAAGCACAAGCGGTCATTTCCGATACAATTGAGAACTGGTTGATCTCCACAAAAGGGAAAAACCCTGACCGTTTAATTTATCAACTCTTAACGACCGGCCAACCGTACTTAGCGATCGTCTTTGCCAATACGAAACAACGAGCAGACGAGATCACGACGTATTTGCGTGAAAAAGGCTTGAAAGTGGCAAAAATCCACGGTGGAATTCCACCACGTGAGCGGAAACGTGTGATGCGTCAAGTTCAAAATCTAGAGTATCAATTCGTTGTAGCAACGGATCTTGCTGCACGTGGCATCGATATCGAAGGAGTTTCTCACGTCATCAATGCAGATATCCCTGAAGATTTAGATTTCTTTATCCATCGTGTAGGACGTACAGGACGCAATCAATTACACGGAACAGCTATTACGTTGTACGAACCAAGCCAAGATGAGTTGATCAGTGCGATTGAAGATCTAGGTGTTGACTTCCAACCAAAAGAAATCAAACAAGATGAGATCGTAGATACTTATGATCGCAATCGCCGTAAAAAACGCGAACAGAAAAAAGCCGACGAACTAGACCCGACGTTGATTGGTTTAGTCAAAAAGAAAAAGAAAAAAATCAAACCGGGCTATAAGAAAAAAATCCAATGGGAAATTGATAAAACGAAGCAACAAAAACGTAAAATCGAACGTCGTCAACAAACAAGACAAGCTCGTAAACATAAGAAAAATTCAAGTCAAGGTTAATCAAAAAAGAGGGTGTGACCAAATTTGGTCACACCCTCTTTTTGATTAAAAGCTATAACAAAAGTCGTTCTTTTAGCTAGCCACTTCTGTTAGTTGTTTTTTATAATGTTTTTTGCATCATTTGGCATAAGATCCCATCTACAACATGAGGAGCATCGATGACTTGATAGCCCATTTTTTGATAAAAAGGTAGCGCTTGACATTCTGCAATCAACTGACTTTTCGTAGCGTTTAAAAAATGTCCATATGTTTCATATAAGGATAACAAACGAGTACCGATTGTTTTGTTGCGGTATGTTTTTGCGATGCAAAAGCGATCAGGCTGGATTGTAGTGTCTGTTAATTGGAAGCGAATCGTCGCTACAGGCAGTTCTTGATCCATCACTAAAAAATAATCGTAGTGTTCATCTGACGTTAACTCGTCAAATTCATCTTGAGGATCGATATTTTGTTCTTGTATAAAGACGAGTGTACGTAAGTGTTTCACATATTGCCATATAAAAGGTGTATGACCAAAATAGACCCGTAAGCCTTGTCTATTGAAATCATCGAGTAATTCGCTGATACGATAAGCTAGGAACCATTGTTTTTGACGTAATTCTTGTTGTCGGTTATTGGCCCCACTTGTAGAAGGACACGATAAGGTCAACCACTGAGTAGGGATAGTGGTTGTGATCGTTTGATACGTTTTTGTCGCGGTCTTCCCATTGAGGATCACAAGTGAGATCGGAAAAGCTTCAAATAGCTGTGCCAATGGTTGTAAGGTAACTTGTTGAAATTGATGATCCATACTGCCATTACGTACAAATTGACCAAAAACGTCCCATAATCCAATACGATGATCCGTCAATAGCATGATCTTTTTTGAATAATCATGCGTAGGTTCTTGTTGCCAGTATTTCAATGCCAACGGCCAAAAGGCATTTCCTTTATGAGCGTAATATTGTTGTTTTATAAGAGACCGTTTTCCAGGTGCACTTCCTAAAATCAGTGTGTGCATCTCATCTGGTAGTATCGGATCAAAGCTTGATTGTTCCATAATATCCCCCTTGAGCCTCATCAACTCATTTTTGCCAATACATTATCAAACACCGCTACGACTTCTGAAAAATCACTAAATAACTGAAATGATCCATGTTCGTCGTCGTTGTCAATAATAATAAAACTATAGTCAAGATCTTGAATCGAATTTGAAAAAAGGACAAAATTCTCATTTTTTGCAAAACGATGGAGTTGTTCTTTAATGAATTGTTGCTTGTCTTCGATTTGAACACGTCCAGTTTTATAGTCATCAAGTGCGTAGCCGTTCACATTAAACCAATTGACGATCCCAGGTTTTTCCACATCCAATCCTTGTTTTAACTTAAAGGCATTCACGCTATTTTCTCCTTTCTTATTAACATGTTTAGAGTCATTGTCTTCTTGTGAAAAATGAAGAAGCCTATGTATATATAACGTTTATTATGTATTTTTAAATCTAGTGTGCTTTGATACTCCACTTTTCAATCCCATTCTAACACAGAAATTAAAGAAAGATACAATTTAAACTCTAGGGAATAGATGAGATTAAATAACGATATTATTTAATTTTTTATCCTAAATAAGGAAGAAAAATCTTTAAGTCGATTGAAATTTGGTTTATATTATCGCAAACACAATGAAAAAGATTGAAATCAAATAAAAAGTTTGCTAGGGTTAGCATAGGAACAGCAAAACGAAATGGAGTGTATCATGAAATTAATTTTAATTCGACATGGTGAATCGAAATTCAATGCGTTAAATAAAGAACAGCCGCATACCCGAGTTTTTTCCGGACAAGCGGATATTTTACTCACTGAAAAAGGCCAACAACAAGCACGAGCTTTACAAAAACATCCAGAGATTCAACAAAGTACTGCGATTTTTTCGTCTGATTTGACACGTGCTTTTGAAACTGCACAGCTAGCAACAAATCGAATGGATATAAAACGAGATCAACGGATCAATGAACGATCATTGGGACGATTTAATGGGAAATCGGAACTCGAATTAAGTGAGTACCGTACGTTTATCAATACTGAAGAATTCAAACATAGTTTTACGACTGCAGCACCTGAAGGCGAAAACTATGCACAAGTGGATCAACGTGTGACAGCCTTTTTATCCGATTTGCCACTATCGAGTGAACAAACGATTAGTGTCTTTTCACATTTTGTAGCAACGCGACTGATGCTACGTGCATTATTGGGGTTATCAAAAGAACAAACAACGCAAATCAAAATAAACAATTGCGAACCAATTATTTTAGAGGGGAACGAACTAGGTGAATTTTGTTTGCTGACACATTTAGACACGATTTAAAAAAGGGATATGACAATAGACTGTCATATCCCTTTAACAATTGCATAAAGGTATTTCATTCTTAATGAGTTGAATCATTACTGAAATAGACAAAGAGAAGTTATTATCGGAATGATTCGGCTTATTTCTTGGGACTGCGTACTGCTGTCACTTTAGTTAGGTTTTGACGTAAATGTTTCAACATGAAGGCGCAAGTGATATTTTTTGCGTAAGGCGGCGATTTTTTGCATCATATTGGATTGGTGATGAAGATCTAATGCTTCTTGAGTTGTCCAACGATCGATCAATAAGACAGCATTTGGTTGATTGACAGGAAGATAGTAGTCGTAACGCTCATTTCCAGGTTGTGCTTTGATTTGCTCTACTAAACCACTCGCTAACATCTCCTCCATAAATTGCTTTGCTGCTTGCTCCTTTCCAGTATAGGTAATCATGACAGTTAAACTCATCTTACTCATCCTTTCCTAGTTCTATTTATTAGTATAGCGATTGTCTACAGGATAAACCAATTCTTTAAAAGCATACGTTACATACAGAAATCGTATCCCAAAATGGACAGATTCATTTCTTTTCTGAAAAAAATAAGATTTTTAGAAATTAAGGTTTGAAACTGAAACGTTCTGTGGTAGGATATTTCTATTAGTCTAAAGGAGCTAGCAAAATGAGAACAATTTTAGTTGCATTTGATGGATCACAACACGCATTGAATGCCGTTAAAGAAGCTCGGAAATTCCAGCGTGTGTTTCCCGAAGTACGGGTTACGATTTTAAAAGTATTGAAAGTTGCCAAGGCAAAAGATGAGTGCCTTGATTTGTCATTAACCATTGAAGAAAAAAAACGGATTCGCATCAAAACCGTTGAAAAAGAACTGGCTGATTTAGTTGAACACGATACAATTGATATTGTAGTGGGGGACCCAGCAAAAAAAATTATTGAATACGTTCAAGAGCATACCTTTGATTTAGTTATTATGGGAACTAGAGGACGTAAACGGTTAAAAGAAATTGTTTTAGGAAGTGTCAGTCATGAAGTATCGACCCATGTAGACACTCCAGTATTAATTGTAAAATAAGGGGAAAAATAGTGATTTATTTAAAAAAAGATGATTGGTTTGGTCAAGTTAAAGAAGATGTATTTGCTGGATTAGTCACAGCAGTAGCATTAATTCCGGAAGTAATTGGATTTGCTATTATTTTAGGTGTCAACCCAATTACAGCGCTGTTTGCTTCAGTGTTGCTATGTTTGATCACATCGTTTACGAGTGGGCGACCAGCCATGGTTTCAGCAGCAGCGGGATCTATGGCTTTGGTAATGGTCAGTTTAGTCAAAGATCATGGGTTATCTTATATGATCGCTGCAACGATTTTAGCTGGAGGGATCCAGCTCATATTAGGGTATTTAGGGATTCATCGATTGATGCGATTTATTTCAAAGTCAGTCATGTTAGGCTTTGTCAATTCGTTAGCAATTTTGATTTTTTTAGCACAAGTCCAACAATTAGCTAATCAAACGACTGCTACGTATATTATGGCATTAGTGACGATCGTGTTGATGTTTAGTTTACCTAAATGGATCAAGATCGTTCCACCAGCATTGATTATTATCGTAGCGATGACTTTGATTGCGATGTTTTCAAACTATCCTCTACAACAAGTGGGTGACCTTGGAGAGATGAATGGAATGAGACTGCAGATCGGATTACCGCAAGTGCCGTTTACTTTTGAAACACTGTGGACTATTTTGCCGACATCATTGGCTTTAGCAATGGTTGGTTTGATCGAATCATTGTTGACATTACCTTTAGTAAATGACATGACGCAGACAAAAGGAGATAGTCAACAAGAAGTAAAAGCTCAAGGAATTGCCAATATGATTACTGGCTTTTTCGGGGGACAAGCTGGTTGTGCGATGATCGGGCAAGCAGTAATCAATGTCAAATCAGGTGGGAAAGGTCGATTGTCGACGTTTGTTGCTGGTTCAGCGTTACTCGTATTGGTAGTAGGCCTAAAAAGTATTATGGTTCAAATTCCGACAGCAGCATTGATTGGAATCATGATGACTGTTGCGTTTGAAACCTTTGATTGGGATAGTATTCGTTCACTTAAAACAATCGTGTTGACGGATACGATCGTGATGGTGTTAACGGTCGTCATTGTCGTTTATACGCATAATTTAGCTATTGGTATTTTAGTTGGAGTGATCACAAGTAGTTTAGTATTTATTAGCAAAGTTTCAAAATTACACATCCATGAAGAACAAAAAAAGGTTCACATTTCAGGACAATTGTTTTTTGCTTCGACCCACACACTCACAGAATATTTAGCAGATACTAATTTTGCTCCTTATGAATCATTGGATCTAACTGATCTATATGTGTTAGACAAAACTGGAAAAGAAACGTTACAACAAGCAATCAATCAAATAAAACATCAATATCCTAAGCTTAATATTCAGCGGTAACGAAAATCCCCAACGAATCAACGTTGGGGATTTTTTTAGTCTAACGGGTATTATATGCTGAAATAAAGCGGGTAGCAATTTCTTCTGGACGTGTAATCGCACCCCCGACAACAATACCAGAAACACCAAGATTCTTGATTTGTTGAACTTGCGACGGGGTGTGGATCCGACCTTCAGCAATTACGGGAATATTCTCATCGAGTAATCGTGTGATCAATTCAATATCCGGTCCTTCTTGATAAGGACGGTCTTTTGTATAACCACTTAACGTTGTACCGACAAAATCCGCACCAGCTTGGTAGGCATTTACGCCTTCGTTGAAAGTCGCGATATCCGCCATGAGGATTTGTTTTGGATAACGCTGTTTGATCATTTGGATAAAAGTGGATACATGAAGTCCGTCAAAGCGTTCTCTGAGTGTACAATCTAGCGCAATAACAGCTAGATCAAGTTGCACTAATTCTTCGACTTCTTTCATCGTTGCGGTAATAAAAGGTTCTTGCGGTGGGTAGTCACGCTTAATGATCCCAATGATCGGTAATTTTGTCACTTGCTGTATCGCTGTGATATCACGTATGGAGTTGGCACGAATGCCCACAGCACCCGCGCGTTCAGCAGCTTGAGCAAAATAAGGCATCAAACTAAATTCTTCATTATAAAAGACTTCTCCAGGTAAAGCTTGGCACGATACGATGATACCTGATTGAAATTGCATTTTGAGTTGTTCTAAGTTCATTTGATTTAGCTCCTTTTAACTAAATGATGTGAGTAATCTAAACTAGAATTACGCATAAGTAGTAATCATAAATTCAGCAAACTCTGCTAACGTTTCAAAAACGAGGTCGGGCTGTGGACCAAGTGGAAGCAACGCATTATTTGGTCGTTTGATAAAGCAGCTTTGCCATCCAACTTTTGCAGCACCAATCGTATCCCAAATATGGCAAGCTATCATCATAAAATCACTAGGTTGGATCTGTAAGGCTGCTTCTACATGGTGGTAGGTTAGTGGATCAGGTTTCACGCTTTCCACTGCTTGTGTAGAGTAAAAGCCATCAAAATAGTGTTCAATCGCACAGTGAGACAATTGTTGTTTCTGAACACTGACTGGATTATTGGTCAAGGTAAAGAGTTTGAATCCAGCTTTTTTTAAAGTAGACAATGCTTGTGTAACTTCCGCATAAGGAGGCATCGAAGCAAAAGCTTGTTGCCACTCGGTAATTTCGGTTTTTGTTAACGTGACTTCATAGTAATCAGCTAACATCAAAAATGTGGCTTTGCCCATTTCGGAAAAAGAAACAGGTTCTTTTGTTAAAGCAAAGGTCTCAGAATAGATCAATAATTGATCAAACCATAAACGAAAGGCATCTGGACGTGTAAAGATTCGGGTTAAGATGGTCGCGACAGGTTGCATATCGAGTAATGTTTCATTCACATCAAAAACTAAAATTGGTTCTTTTGTCATAAGTTTTTCGCTCTTTTCTTACTCTTCATTTGAAGTCTACGAAAAATTAAAAACGTTCCTAATCATTAGGAACGCTTTTAATTATTTTTTCAATGAAACACTTTCAAAGAAACGATCAAACGTTTCGTGTTGGGTCACTTGGCGATTACATTGCTCGCTATTGCTACAAATATAGTTACCGTTTTTCGTGTACGTGCCATCACCAGAAGTTTTCGTTGTGGCCAAAAAGAAGCCCACAGCACTAATATGGTTGCAAATCGCACAGTGTCCTTTTTTGATGTCGGTACTAAAGGTTCCATAGACCCCTTCAAAACGACCGTCACGTTTGCGGACGATAAATTTACGATTGGTTCCCGGTTCTGTCCAGCCAAGATACGATAACTCGCGTGCATCTAGCTGCTCAAAATCAGGATAGTGCATTTTTTTAACTTTACGAAACAACTTATCGATTTGTTTCGTAGATGGTAAGTCCATCGGAATCACGTAATGTTTCATGTCTTCAAAATACTGTTCAGCTTGTTCTCTAGTTGTGGTAATATCCAAAAATTTATCCCAAAAGGGTGCCAACTCGCTAGAACGCTCAAAAATTGCTGCAGTACGTTCATAGATCAAGGCTTGTTGTGTTTGAATCGTGCGTTTATCATTTACAGAATGATACGCGCCAATCAAAGATTTGATTTGTTCTTTCGCGTACCAGTATTCAGCGGGGGTAATTGTTGTCATATAATTTCCTCTTTTCTTCTTTGAGGAAATATTTCCATCAAAGAATTGATTTGTTAGCCAAAGCATTCTTTGGCCGTACGATGTATGATGAAATAGTCATCAAGGATCCCTCCTAAATCATGAAATCAAGTACGTCTTTACTATACATTACGTCTTTACTATACATTTTTTTGATGAAAGCTGCAACTAACTGGATGTCACGCTTGAGTCTTTTCGGCTAATCGATTTAAACGTGATTGGATCTCATGACGTGTAGTGCGAAAAACCTCCATGATTTCTTCTTCTGTACCCACGGCTTTTGCCGGATCAAGCAGATCCCAATGCTCATGTGTGATATGAGCTGGAATAACAGGGCAATTATCTAAAGCATTGCCGCATAAGGTAATCACGTATTGTGCATCATTTAAAAAGTCTACATCAATGACTTCTGATTTGTTTTGGCTGATGTCGATACCGATTTCTGCCATGACTTGAATCGCTCGTTTATTGAGTCCGTGAGCTTCAATTCCCGCACTACGAATCTCCCAAATGTTAGGATCGAAAATTTTTTGTGCCAAACCGTCTGCAATTTGGCTGCGACATGAATTTCCCGTACATAAAAAATAGATTTTTTTCATATAGAATCAACTCCTAGTTGGTGTAAACACTGTTTTTAATTTTAAGGCGACGTGGACCAAGGCGATCAATACGGGCACTTCGACTAAAGGTCCGATCACGGCCGCAAAAGCCTCACCCGAATGAATACCAAATACCCCAACTGCGACAGCGATTGCCAGTTCAAAATTGTTACTTGCAGCAGTAAAGGATAACGAAGCAGCCACAGGATAAGTTGTCCCCAAACGTTTGGATAAAAAGAAAGAGACAAAGAACATCAAAATAAAATAAAGCAATAACGGAATGGCGATACGTAGTGCATCAAGTGGTAGCTCAATAATTTTATCGCCTTTTACCGAAAACATCATGACGATCGTAAACAAAAGCGCCACTAAGGTAATTGGACTGATTTTAGGAATAAATACACGGTAGTACCATTCATCCCCTTTGATTCTAGTTAAGACAATATGGGTCAAAAAACCTGCTAGAAAAGGGATCCCTAAATAGAAAAAGACGCTTTTTGCAATTTCAATCATAGTAATACTTAAGGCATGTGCTTCTAAACCAAGTAAATTCGGTAGCCAAGTCAAAAAGAAAAAGCCAAATAAAGGATAAAAGAAAATTTGAAACAGTGAATTGAACGCAACTAGGCCTGCAGTATATTCACGATCGCCCTGAGCTAAGTCGCTCCATACAATGACCATCGCAATACAGCGTGCCAAACCAATCATAATCAAACCAGCCATATACTCTGGATAATCACGTAAAAAAATAATAGCCAAGAAAAACATCAAAAAAGGACCAATGATCCAGTTTTGAACCAAAGAAAGGAGCAATGTTTTCCAATCTTTAAAGACAAGACCGATCTTTCGGTAATTCACTTTTGCTAAAGGAGGATACATCATCAAAATTAATCCAATAGCTAAAGGAACATTGGTCGTACTAAGTGAGAGTGCATCGATCGTTTTAGGAACGCTTTGGAAAAAATAGCCAATTGTAATCCCTATGCCCATGGCACAAAAAATCCATAAGGTAAGATAACGGTCTAAAAAACTTAATTTTTTAGTCACAATGTTGCTCCTCCTGACATGTTTCTGTGTGACACACACAATGTGTCGAATTCGAAACTAACTGATTCATATCGGTTTGAATTTTAGAGAATGCGGAATCATTCAAACGATAATAGCACCATTTTCCTTTTTTTGTTATCAGGATCAAATTTGCTTGTTCTAATAATTTCATGTGATGCGAGAGTGTCGGTTGGGTAAAGGTAAAATGTTCTAATAAATCGCAAGCACATAACTCGCCACAAGAGAGTAGGTCAATAATTTTTAAACGATTTGCATCTGCTAATACCTTAAAAAGCTTTGCTTGTAAGATGTAATCCATAATTCGTCTCCTTTTTTATAGATAGATCATTATCTATGTAATGAATTCTTTTTAAATATAGATAACGATCTATTTATTGTCAATAAAAAAATTTTTTTCATGTAGTATATCATTGAATAAAAAAACATATAGTGAATAAAAAAAAGAAAATAAGATCAAAAATCCTACTTAATAAGTGTTTAAGTTCAGTAAGCTGTAAATAACAAAGCTAAAATAACAAGAAAAAAGAATACTCGACTTGCTTTTATCAGAGGGTTCTGTTGCAAAGTTTTAAATAAAGAATAAAATCCCTTACGGTATCTATGATTTAAGCTGGGATTCCCAATAATACCTTGATTTCAGTACAGACCGAAAACCCGAAGAGAGTGCCTTCTTTTCGGGTTTTCTTATATAATCCTCGAATGGCTTCCATACCTTTAATCGTGGTAGAGGCAGTGCGTAAACTTCGATAGAATTTATTGCGTCTCTTTACTGGACGATGGTCTTGTTCAATCAAATTATTCAGGTATTTAATGGTACGATGTTCTGTCCCTTGATAAAAGCCGTATTCTTTTAGTTTCTTAAAGGCACTTGT